>WGLQ01000011.1 GCA_016125495.1 Hyphomicrobiales bacterium
ATCTCGACACCGAGCCGCGCCGAGCCCCAGCCGCGCGACGCGATCAACCCGGCGAGGTGCTGCATGGGATGGCGCTCGGTCGACATGACGTAGTTGTCGGGATACTCGATCACGTCGGCGTCGGCCATCCAGACGGTTCGCAGCGCCCCCTTGGCGTCCATGCCACGGCCCCACCAGACGGGATCGCTCGCGAGCGACACCAGCACGCCCTGGTGCACGTAGAACGACCAGCCGTCGTAGCCGGTGAGCCAGGCCATGTTCGATGGGTCGGCGACGAAAAGGAGGTCGAGGCCGGCGGCCTCCATGGCGCGGCGGGTGCGCGCGAGGCGATCGGCGTATTCCGCGCGCGAGAAAGGCAGGTTGTCGGCTGACATTCGCGGGGCTCCCCGGTTGGCAAGTTGTCGGCTCAGCGTTGCAGCAGCATAGCCGGGTGAACGGCGAGCGCCAGTGGCTTCGGGTACCGTGCCCTGGCGGGGTCGCCAGACGCTCAGCCGGAACGCAAATCCTCGCGGATCATTTCGCTCGCCCTTTCCGCGATCATGATGGTCGGCGCATTGGTGTTGCCCGAGGTGATCGTCGGCATGACCGAGGCGTCCGCGACGCGCAGGCCGGCGAGGCCATGCACCCTGAGGCGCGCGTCGACGACGGCATGGCTGTCATTGCCCATGCGGCACGTGCTGGTCGGGTGGTAGATGGTCTGGGAAATCCGGCGGCAGGCCTCGAGCAGTTCCGCGTCGCTGCGAGCATCGGGCCCCGGCAACCATTCCTCGGAGACGACCTCGGCAAGCGGCGGGCTCGCAGCGATGCGGCGCGAGAGCTTGAGGCCGGCGACGGCGGTCTCCTGATCCATGGCGGTCGAGAGGTAGTTGGGCTCGATCAGCGGGTGGGAAAGCGGATCGGGGGAAGCCAGGCGGATGCGCCCGCGGCTCTCGGGGCGAAGCTGGCAGGTGGACGAGGTGAAGGCCGAGAAGCGGTGCAGACCGCGCCCAGGCTTGTCGGCCGAGAGGGGTTGGACGTGGAACTGGATGTCGGGGGCGATCAGCCCCTCGCGGGTGCGCGCGAAGGCGCAGACCTGGCTCGCCCCCATGCTCAGAGGTCCCCGGCGCGTCAGGGCGAACTGAATTCCCATGAGCATCTTACGGATCGGGTTGTTGACCTCGTCGTTGAGCGTGATCGGGCGCGCCACCTTGAAGACGGCGCGAACCTGGAGATGGTCCTGGAGGTCGCCACCGACGCCCGGCAGATCGCGCCGGGTCTCGATGCCGAGCCCGGCGAGATGGGCGCCCGGACCGATGCCGGACAGCATGAGGAGTTGCGGCGAGCCGATGGCTCCGGCAGCCAGCACGACCTCGGCGCGGGCGCGGACCTCGTGGCGGGTGCCCTCGCGGTCGCGGTAGACGACGCCGACGGCGCGGCCATCCTCGACCACGATCCGCTCGGAATGGGCATGCGTGCGCACCTCGAGGTTCGGGCGCGAACGGGCCGGAGCGAGGAAGGCGCGGGCCGATGAGCATCTGAGCCCGCCCCGGGTGGTCAGCTGGAAATAACCGACCCCGTCCTGACTCGCTCCGTTGAAGTCGTCGTTGCGAGGGATGCCGCAACGCTCGGCGGCGGCGATGAAGCGTTCGCAGATCTCGCGGCGGATGCGCATGTTCGAGACGGCGAGCGGGCCCCCCTTGCCATGGAAGGTGTCGGCGCCGCGTTCCTGGTCCTCGGAGCGCTTGAAGTAGGGCAACACGTCGTCGAAACCCCAGCCGACGTTGCCCATCTGGCGCCAGCGATCGTAGTCACTCGGGTGGCCGCGAACATAGAGGAGGCCGTTGATCGAGGACGAGCCGCCTAGAGTGCGGCCACGTGGCCAATCGAGGCGGCGGCCGCCGAGGCCCGGGTCCGGCTCGGTGCGGTAGCACCAATCGGTCTCGGGATTGTGCATCGTCTTGAAGTAGCCGACCGGAATGTGGATCCAGATATTGGTGTCCGGACCACCAGCCTCGAGGAGCAGCACGCGGAGGCGTCGGTCCTCGCTGAGGCGGCCGGCGAGCGCACAGCCGGCCGAGCCCGCACCGACCACGATCAGGTCGAATTCGCCGCCCGGACGCGCCGCGCCAGCCGCCCCGATCGCGCCGCTCGAATGCCCCTTCGCCATGCCTGCGGCCCCTGCTCGCTCGCCACCCCAAACCGCGACCATCCGGCCGACACCAGACCCGCCGGTTCGTCGGTCTCGCCGGCACCGAACGCATTCATGCTCCGGATTTTCTATTAAATTCAGCCAACTATCTGAATTCCCGTCATTCGGAGGTGGAGAGTAGCGCGCCAGCTGCATCGCATGCAACAAACCTGCGCGACCGGTGCGCGGCGTGCCTGGCGAGCAAAGCGGGTTGCCGGATTGCTCGACAATCGCCAGAGTGGCGGGCACTCGAGAACGAGCGGCGCCCCCTCGGACGACCGCTTACGCGAAACCGCCGCGCCAAGGCGGGCGGCAACTGGGAGGAGAAGACGAAATGAAACTTGCCAAGTCGATCGGCCTCGCAATCGCGGGGCTGGCGGTCGCCGGGCTGGCGGCGCTCGCGCCGGGCGCTGCGATCGCCAAGACCGTCATCCGCGTCCAATCGGTGATCCCGGCCAAGGCCGACGAGGTCACCATGCTCAACGATTTCGCCAAGGACGTCCTCGACCTGACGAACGGCGAGGTCGAGATCCAGGTGCTGCCGGCGGGCGCCGTGGTCGGCGTGCAGGAGACGCTCGATGCCGTCGATTCCGGCCTCATCGAGGGCGGTTTCGCCTGGACGCACTACTGGTCGGGCAAGCACCCGGCCGCCATGCTGTTCGGCTCGCCGGTTGCCGGCGCTGGCGTCGGCATCGACAACATCGCCTTCCTCTCCTGGTTCCTCTACGGCGGCGGCCAGGAACTCTACGACGAACTCTGGAAGGAAATGGGCGTCAACGTGAAGGGTCTCATGCTGCAGCCGGTCGGGCCCGAGGCGCTCGGCTGGTTCCGTGAGCCGATCAACTCGATGGCCGACTTCCGTAAGTATCGCTTCCGCACGCCTCCCGGGATCCCGGGCCAGACCTACAACGACATCGGCGTCGCGGCGGTGGCGATGGGCGGTGGCGACATTCTGCCAGCCCTCGAGAAGGGCACGATCGATGCCGCCGAATGGTGCTGCCCCAAGCCCGACAGCGTATTCGGCTTCCAGAAGGTGCTGAAGCACTACTACCTGCAGGGCCTGCACCAGGTGGTCGTCAACGCCGACATCTACATCAATGGTGATGTCTGGAAGAGCCTGACCCCACACCAGCAGCGCGCGATGCAGGTGGCGGCCAACGCCTCCCTGACGAAGTCGATGGCCTATCGCATCATCGAGAACGGGCGGGCCCTCAAGGACCTCGTCGACAACCACGGCGTCCAGCTCCACGACACGCCGGAGGATTACTTCAAGGAGTACATGGAAGCCGCCCGCCGTTCGCTCGAGAAGAACGCGGCCGAAAATGCGTTCTTCAAGAAGGTCTGGGAGAGCCAGCGCGACTTCGCCAACATCGCGGTGCCGTTCTGGGCCGGCTCGCAGCTCTCGAACGCCAACCTCGGGATGGCTTACGCACGCTCGCTCAAGAAGTAGGGATCACCGGTCGGGGCGGTGGCAGTGCGCCGCCGCCCCGCCGGCATCTCCGGCCGCGGCTCGCGCCATCTAGGCAGGGCACCCGGACAAGAAATCCAAGACACGCACCGTCCCGACCGGACACGCGCAGGGCACCGCATGGCGCGGTCCCTCCGAACGCCATGGGGGTAGCCGGGGATGAGCGGTCCCGACAAATTCTCCGACGAACTGATCGCGGAACGGCGCTCCGGCGCCCCCGGCGCACTGCCAGCCGATATGGCCCCCTGGATGGCTCGAACGATCACCGCGATCGACACCATCGTGTCGTGGTCGGGACGGATCGTCGCGTTCATCCTCGTGCCGATCATGCTCTCGATGGTCTACGAGGTGGTGGCGCGGAAACTGTTCCTGGCCCCGACGATGTGGGCCTACGACGTCAGCCGCATGCTGTGTGGTGCGATGTTCATGCTGGGGGCGGCCTATGCGCTGCTCAAGGGCGTACACATCCGCGCCGACTTCATCTACCGGGGATGGTCGCCGCGAAGCCAGGCGACCGTCGACGCGGCGCTCTACATTCTGCTTTTCTTTCCCGCCATGTGGCTGTTCTTCGACATCTCCTACGACTATGCCGCCAGGGCATGGATCCGGGGTGAGCGGAGCATGGACACGGCCTTCATGGCCCCCGTCGCGCCGGTGCGAACGGCCATGCCTGTCGGGGCGGCGCTGCTGATGCTGCAGGGCGTTTCCGAACTGCTCAAGTGCTTCTATGCGATCAACCGAAACAGGTGGCCGGCATGATGGCGATGGCTCCCGAGGTCATCGGCCTCATGATGATCGCGGTCATGCTGTTCGCGATCTTCGTCGGCTTCCCGATCTCCTTCACCCTGATCTTCCTCGGCATCGTCTTCGGGGCATGGGGCTTCGGCTACAAGCTCGTCGTCCACCTGATGACGCTGCAATTCAACAACGTGATGAACGAGCAGACGCTGGCCGCCGTGCCGCTGTTCGTCTTCATGGGCATCATGATGGAGCAGGCGGGGCTGATGGAGCGGTTGTTCCGCTCGGTCCAGCTCATGCTCTCGCGGACCAAAGGCGCGCTCTATATCGCCGTGCTGTTCGTCTCCACCATTTTCGCGGCGGCGACGGGTATCGTCGGGGCGTCCGTCACCATCCTCGGGATCATGGCGGCCAAGACCATGAACCGGTCGGGATACGACGTGCGGCTGGCCGCCGGCACGATCACGGCAGGCGGCACGCTCGGCATCCTCATCCCCCCCTCGATCATGCTGGTCGTCATGGGACCGGTGCTCGAGGTTCCGGTCACCGACCTCTTTGCCGGCGCCATCATTCCGGGGCTGATGCTGGCGCTCATCTACATGGCCTACGCGCTGATCCGCTGCTGGCTGGATCCCTCGCTCGGGCCGCCGCTGCCGGAAGAGGAGCGGCCGACGAGCATGGGGGAGGTTTTTCGCGAGTTCGTCCTCGGGCTCGTGCCGCCGTCGATGCTGGTCGCCTTCGCCCTCGGCTCGATCCTGCTCGGGTGGGCGACACCGACGGAAGGTGCGGCGTGCGGTGCGATCGGGGCGCTGTTGCTCACCCTCGCATACGGCAAGATGACGACCGGGCGGTTCTACGAGGCGCTCATCAAGACGCTCGAAATTTCGGTCCTCATCCTCTTCCTGGTCGCGGCGTCCAACTTCTTCGGGGCGGTGTTCTCGCGGCTCGGCACGCCGACCATGCTGACCGAGCTGCTGCTCGGGCTCGACGTCGACAAGTACGTCGTGCTGGCGATCGTGATGGCCCTCATATTCCTTCTCGGATGGCCACTCGAGTGGGTGCCTATCGTGCTCATCATCGTGCCGATCCTCATTCCGCTGATCGACAAGCTGGCGTTCATCGAGGGCGACCCACAGGCCAACCTCATGTGGTTCGGCATTCTCGTTGCCGTGAACTTGCAGACGGCCTGGCTATCGCCGCCCGTGGCGCTGTCGGCCTACTTCCTCAAGGGCGTGGTGCCGGAGTGGGACCTCAAGGACATCTATCTCGGGATGATGCAGTTCATGGTGCTGCAGCTCTTCGGGCTGGTGCTGCTCATCATCTTTCCCGAGATCGTGCTGTGGCTGCCGTCGGTCATCTACGGCAAGTAGGGATGTGAAAAAGGGCGCCCCGGCGGGGCGCCCTTGCTTGGATCTTCACCCTTTCGCTCCACCGCATCCCCGCCGCGGCGTCATCGGCGGGAACGGGAAAGGTCGGCGGCGCGTGATCAGTACGCCTGCTGCGTCTTCAGGCCGTGCTGGCGGGCGCGGAGGGCCTTGCGAGTTTTGTTCCACTCCTCGCCTTCGGAGGCGATCGCGGCGGAGTCGGCGCGGTTCTTCTCGGCGAGTTCGCTGAGCGCGGGAGCCGCATAGAGCACGGCGCCGGTCGCAAGCTCTTGCGCGTTGCGCTGGAGCAGCTCGCGAGCGGCCTCCACCTGACCCTGGTCACGCAAGCGCACGGCCTGCTCGCTCACCTCGTTGGAGACCTGGAGGACGACATCGGCCATGACGTCCTTGTCGAGGCTGGCCTCGGCCTCCGTCTCGGAGCGGGTCAGACGGCCGCGCACCTGGCTCGTCACGTTCTGTTCGCTCGCGCCGGCCGCGGTGCCGCGATAGCGGACCCCGACGTCGGCGATGGCTGCGTCACCGGCGGCGCCGTCGGCGGGCACCTCGAGCTCGAGCACGACATATTTCTCCTGGGCGCCGTAGAGCTGGTTGAGGCGCATGGTCACGCGGCCGCCGTCGATCTCGGCCTCGCGGCCGAGGACGCGCTTGGGGCGAAAGCCGGTGTGGCAGTTGATCTCGATGACGACGTCCTGGGCAACGACCGAGAGGACGTCGCCGAACTCCTGGTTGAAGATGCGGACGAGATCATCCTCCTTTTCCACGAAGGCGTGGTTGCCGTCCGAGTTGTAGGCGAGCTTGGCCATGAGGTCCTCGTTGTAGCCGAGGCCGAGGCCGATGGTAGTGACCGAAATACCATCCTTGACGGCCTCACGACCGAGGGCGCCGAGTTCGTCGGGCGTGCTCGGGCCGACGTTGGCGAGGCCATCGGAGAGGAGAATGACGCGGTTGACGCGGTTGTCGGCGAGGAATTTCTTGACCTGGGCGACGCCCTCGCGCGTACCGGCGTAAAGGGCGGTGCGGCCGGCGGCGGTGAGGCGCTTGATATCGGCGATCATCTCGGCGTGACCATCGACGCGGGTCGCCGGCAGGACGATGTCGACCTCGTGGTTGTAGGCGACGATGGCCGCGATGTCGCGCTGTTCGAGGCGCGACAGAGCCATGATCGCGGCCTCCTTGGCGCTATCGAGCTTGGCGCCCTGCATGGAGCCCGAGCGGTCGACGACGATGGCGACATTGACGGGCGTGCGGGCGGCCTCGGTTTCGGGGCGGACCCCCTCGAGGTTGATGCGAAGATAGATCGTGGTGGTCTTGCCGGGGACGACGGCCGACTGGCCGAGGCGTGTCTCGACCCGCACCTCGGCGGCCGAGGCCAGCGGGGCGAGGCCCGATGCGGCGGCCAGAACGGCGGCCGCAAGGCCAATTCTGCGGATTACAGCCATGCTGTTGGAGCTCCGGTTTCTACACGGGGAAGAAACAGATAGCCCAGGAGTGCGGCGGAAATGGGGGTGGGCTGATCAGCGGCTTCGGCGGGATTCGAGATTGATGATCTCGCCGTCGGCCGAGCGCTCCGGCTCCCTTTCGACGAACTCATGCAGGCGCGTCGCCGGAGGCAAGAGATCAAGTATGGCGTCGATAGTGCGATTGCCAACACCGCCGTTGGTCACGGTGTCAAAATCCTCAAGTAGGCCAGCCGACACGCGCGACATGCGGACGTCCTCGCCGTGGTTGGCAAAACGCGAGTCGGTCAGTACACGCTGCCGCGTCTCGTCGATGAAGGTCTCAAGTCGCAGAAGCACCCAGAACGGCAGGCGTTGCATGGTCTCATGCTTGAACTCGTCGCGGACCTCGGCGACATGATCGCCACCCGTCTTGCCTGCCGCGTTCTCGATCGCCGCAGCGAGCCGGGCTAATTCAACCTGACGCACGCTTTCGATCACATCGCGGCCGTCTCGTCGCTCGTCGAGGAAGGCATTAAGGCGCAATTCGACGTCTTCCGGTCCGGCGGACGCCGCCAGTGCATTGAGTCGGTGCTGCGTCACCTTGTTGTCGAGGCCGAGAACGGTATTCAGAATGGCCCCCATCGCCAGGCGGGCGTACTGACGCTTTCCCTCTTCCTGACGGGCGAGGGTTTCCGCCGGACTCGGAAGAGCCTTTTGTTCCTCGGGGGCGGCCAACGCCTTCCTTGCGGCGGTGCTCGGCGCCGGCAGGAGATCTGCTGCAATGCGGCGCATCTGGTTCTTCAGGAACTTGTGCTCGTAGTCGGCAATCAAGTCGAAGGTCGTTGCCGGGAACTCGTTCATATTGCCCGCAGCCACTCCCCTTGCTGTACCCTTGAGCCCGTCCGCGCGCACTTTGGTCAGGCTGCGGTAGAAGGCCCGGTCGACGACATAGATGCCGGAACTCAAGTGCGTTTCCGCGCCCGGATTGATGCTGCCGGGCACCGACGGGCGCTTGTGGGCGGCAACGTGTCCCTCGGCCTTGCCGACGTGGAGGAGATTACGCGCCATGTCGGCCAGACAATACTTCAGATGTTCAAAGGCACGTTTTAAATCCTCCTCAGAGTAACCTCCTCCTTCGCGATCTTTGTCTACAACCATCGCGCTAGCCGTCTTGGCAAGCAGAGGTTGGCGGCGCTGGCTCAACTCTTCGACGGCCTCGTTAAAGTAGACGACGTGAGTGAATTTATCGCTATGGTGACGGAACTCACTCGCGTCCGGGAGTGCCCTCATGAGGCGAAGGAGAAAATCGGCGTGCGTCGCCGGATTCGGCTGGGCGGCCTCCTCGATGATCACCGCGAGACGTTTGATTTCATCGTCGAGAACCCCGTGCTCCTCTTTCTTGACCCTGCGCTCGCTCTCACGCTCGATGCGCAGGCGATCCTCCTCGGAAAGCGGGAACTGGTGGTCGACGCTGGCGATGATTTTCCGCGCGCTCGACGTCTGGAGCTCGCTGCGCAACTCCGGATTGGTGACGTATTCGCGGTCGCAAATGAGGTTGAGCTGGCGGTAGAACGGACCCTTGACGTGGTAGCGGCCGTTGCCGTCGTCATGCACGAGGCCGAGGTCGGAGCCGGCCGTCAGGATGCGCGAGGCGGTGGCGCGCAGGCCCGTCGGAAGGCCCGATATATCCACCACGCCCATATAGGGTCCGCTCTCCTTGACCGGCTTGAAGTGATCGAGGACGAGGTGCGCATTGGCATAGCGCATGCGCCCGTTCTCGCCGAGAGCGGCATTGAACATCGTCTCGCGCATGGAAACGGTCATGCCGTCGTCGACCGGCACCTCGGCAAGCGGGGAGCGCATGACGTTGGCGCCGAAGAGCCCCGACATGAAGACCAGCGCGTCGACCGCGATGGCGATCGCGAGGGCCAGATAGGCGAGGTTGTTGCCGTCGTTGAAGGCGTTCGCGGTGACGACGAAGCGGTGCGCCTTGTCGTCGCGGTTGAGGGCGACGCGGTTGAGGAGGGTGCGGAATTCCTCCGTGTCGCCGCCGGGAAGGCCCGAATCCTGGATGCAGGCGTTGCCGTGGCGCAGCAGCGAGTTCGCGGTGCCGCCCGAGACCCGCTCGCCGGCCGCGCAATTCTCGCGGAAGGCGGCGAGGGCGCCATTGTAGTTGAAGACCTCTGAGGCCGCCTCGCTCGCTGCTTCGGGCTCGCAGTCGAGGCCCGAGGTCTGTTCGGCGAGGGTCGGGACCTGGCCGACGGCGACGCGCAGCGCATTGCAGAGCGCCTGGATGCGGTCGTAGGTCTCCTTGGTCGGGTCGCGGCGGAAGGTGGCGCGCTCGCGCTCGATCTGACGGATGCCTCCGGCCGCGTCGAGATCGTCGGCAATGTTGCTGCCGGCGTCGGCCTGGACGGTAGCAAGGCGCTGCTTGGCGGCGTCGATCTCGACGTCGAGCGCGGCGATCCGCGTGGCGATCTGTTCGAGACGGGCGTTGCGCGCGGCGCGCTGGTCGTCGAGGCGGCCGAGGTCGGCGACGATGGCATCGAGCCGGCGCTGCAATTCGTCCTGGTCGAGGCGCAGGCCGGCGAGGCGGTCGCGCAGCTCGCGCCACTTCGGCCCGCGGCCCGCCTGGCCGGTGCCCCGCACGCCCTCGGCCTCACCGCGCATGTCGGCCTCGGCCTTGATGATCTCCTCGCGCTTTGCGGCGAGGGCGGCCTCGATCTCGGCGCGGCGGGCTTGCGGACTTGCCGGGTCGGCGACGGCGGCGGCGGCATCGGGCGTTTGGGCGGCAAGCAGGCGAGCCTGCTCGGAAGCGAGGGTCACACGCTCCTGCTCGGCGCGCGAGATCGTCGTGCGCTCGGCGGTCTCGCGGGCGCTCTGCTGGCCGACGCGGTCCAGCTTCATGCGGGTCAGCTCTTCGGGCGCACGCTGCGCCACCCCGACGAGCGCCGAGAGGTCGGCATTGTAGCCCTGCCAGGCGCTGGAGGCGAACAGGCGCTCGACGGCCTCGCGCCGGCGCAGCTCGATACGCGCGCCGACGTCGGC
The DNA here is from genome assembly GCA_016125495.1 of Hyphomicrobiales bacterium. Taxonomy (NCBI): domain Bacteria; kingdom Pseudomonadati; phylum Pseudomonadota; class Alphaproteobacteria; order Hyphomicrobiales; species Hyphomicrobiales bacterium. The sequence continues at coordinate 10,246 of WGLQ01000011.1, forward strand.
GACGACGCCTGCGACATTGTTGCGTACGCGCAATTCGGCGGCACGCTCGCGCTCCTTCTCATCGAAGATGTGCGAGAAAAGGCTGTCGAACGAGAAAAAGACCGAGGTCGCCATGCAGGCCGCGAACATCAGCCAGAGCGGCAGGTTGGCGAGGATCGTCTTGATGCCCCGCAGGTACGGCAGGACGATATCGTCACTGAACGAGGTGGTGCCGAAGAGCCCGGCCAGGACGGCGACGCCGGCGAATAGCAGCAGGCGCTGGAGGTCGAAGCCGGCGCTGGCGTCGGCACTGAACCAGGTCCAGACGGTCGGTCCGCCGAAAAACATGGAATCGGCGAGCAAGGTGGCGCCGAGCACGGTCGCCCCGACGATGATCGCCCTCAGCCACCAGCGGCGCCCGACCGGCTGGGTGGGGCGGGCAAAGCCCTGCGCGAAACTCTCGCCGATGAGCCAGGCGGCGATCAACATCACGCCTTGAATACCGAACGTGATCAATAGGCTGAGAACCCAGTCCCCGGTGAAGTTGCGCATCCCGTCCCAGGTCGTCCAACCGGAGGCGAGCGAGAGCACGAGACCGGTCAGGCCGAGCAACACCAGCCGCCAGTTGGTCAGCACCTGGGTCGAGAAGATGCGCCACATGTGGCTGAAATGTCCGCTGCCCGAGAGGAGGCCCGGAAGGCCGAGGCGGCGGGCCATGACGGCCACGCTGGCAACCACGAGGAGGATCAGCAGAGGCGTGACGAGTTGGGGCAGGGTGGCCGCAAAGCTCGCCGCGACCCCTTCGAGGCCCTTGAGGGTCGCGGCCAAGAGGTCCTGCTCATGGCCCGCACCGGCAGGCGCGCTCGCAGCCGCCTCCGCGCGATGCGGCCAAGCGAGGGCCAGCGTCGCCACGACGGCCAACGGCCCGCGCGCCGGCATGCCCAGCCAAGCAACCGCGGCGCGGCAGGCCGCCAACCGCCTCGCTGGCGACAGTCCCTCTCTCAGAACAGACAATCCGAACCGCATCCGCACTCGAGGCCCCGCTTGTCGAGCAAACTAGCACAGCTAAATGAATACTACATCATTACGCGCGTGAACGCATGATGAACTCGGCGCTCCACCGGTCATCCAACAGCGATGGCCGCCCCTTGCGGCGGCAATGGGACCGCCGTCACAGTGATCTGGTATGCCATCGTCCTTCGGAAAAGGTCCGATGGCAGGTTGGTGCTCCGGGGCGGCCGGTCAGACGAAGCTTGACGCCCGGGTCCCGCACCTCCAGCTTTCGCGCCGAACCGGCCGTGCCGAGCCCCTCAGTCCGCGGAGCCAGCATCGATGACCCAGCACAATGTCATTCGTAGACCGACGACCGGGGTGCGGATCGGCAGCGTCACGATCGGCGCGGGCGCGCCGGTGGTCGTGCAATCGATGACCAATACCGATACCGCCGATGCCGCCCGCACGGCGGCGCAGGTGGCGGCGCTGGCGCGGGCGGGCTCGGAGATCGTGCGCATCACGGTCGACCGGCCGGAGGCGGCTGCCGCGGTGCCGCACATCAAGGAGCGGCTCGCCGCGATGGGCTGCCAGGTGCCGCTGGTCGGGGACTTCCACTACAATGGGCACAAGCTGCTCGCGGATCATCCGGCCTGCGCCGAGGCGCTCGACAAGTACCGGATCAATCCCGGCAACGTCGGCTTCAAGGCCAAGCGCGACACGCAGTTCGGCCAGATCATCGAGCGGGCGCTCGAATACGGCAAGCCGGTGCGCATCGGGGTCAACTGGGGCAGTCTCGACCAGGAACTGCTGACCCATCTCATGGACGAGAATTCGCGGCTGCCCGAGCCGCGCGACGCGCGGGAGGTGATGCACGAGGCGATCGTGCAGTCGGCGCTGCTCTCGGCGGACCGGGCGAATGCGATGGGGCTTGGCGACGAGCGGATCATCCTCTCGGCCAAGGTCAGCGCGGTGCAGGATCTGGTGGCGGTCTACCGGCTGCTCGCCAGCCGCTCGGGGCGCGCCCTGCATCTCGGGCTGACGGAGGCGGGCATGGGCTCGAAGGGCATCGTCGCGTCGAGTGCCGGCATGGCGATCCTGCTGCAGGAGGGAATCGGCGATACCATCCGCGTCTCGCTGACGCCGGAGCCGGGAGGCGATCGCACGCTCGAGGTGAGGGTCGCCCAGGAGCTGCTCCAGACCATGGGGCTGCGATCCTTCGTACCGATCGTTGCGGCGTGCCCAGGCTGCGGGCGCACCACCAGCACGGTCTTTCAGGAACTCGCCAAGCAGATCCAGGACCACGTGCGCGAGCGCATGCCCGATTGGAAGGTACGATATCCGGGGGTCGAGGAAATGAATCTCGCGGTGATGGGCTGCATCGTCAACGGGCCGGGAGAGTCGAAACACGCCGATATCGGCATTTCACTCCCTGGTACCGGCGAGGCGCCCTCCGCGCCGGTGTTCATCGACGGGCAGAAGGCGATGACGCTCAGGGGCGCCGACATCGCGCGCCAGTTCACCGAGATCGTGGAAGCCTACGTCGAGCGGCGCTACGGGGCAGGCAGACGCGATCAGGCGGGGGCGGCTCCCGCACTCGTCAACGAGAGCAAAACAACGTAGCCGGCGTAGGCGGCAAGCAGTGCGCCGCCCTCGAGGCGCGTCACGCGCCATCCGGTGACCGCAACGACGAGCAGCGCGGCGGTCGCGGCGAGCATCACCCAGACGTCGACTTGCATGATCTCCGGCGGGATGACGAGCGGCTGGACGACCGCGGTAACACCGAGAATACCGAGGATGTTGAAGATGTTGCTGCCGACGATGTTGCCGAATGCGACGTCGCCCTGACCACGCACCGCAGCCATCGTGGAGGTCGCGAGTTCCGGCAGGGAGGTGCCAACGGCGACCACCGTCAGACCGATCAAGGTTTCCGAGACGCCGAGCGACGCGGCAAGCTCGATGGCCGCGCGCACGAGGACATCAGCGGCCACCAGAAGGACGAGAAGGCCGATGCCGGCTTGCCCCAGGGCAAACAGAATGGGGCGGATCGTGGTCGAGGCACCCGACATCTCATTGGGCTCCGCAGTGCCGGCGCCCTCCACATCGCCACGCTCGTGAAAATAGGTCGCAACCACGTAGGTCGCGAGTAGCGCGACGAAAAGAAGGCCGACCGCGCGCCCCATGGAACCGGCCATCAACGTCAGACCGCAGGCAATCGTGACGGCCAGCAGCACCGAACCGTCGCGCAGCATGGCGCGCCGCCGCGTGACGATCGGCCGCAAGAGCGCGGCAAGGCCGAGGATGAGGAAGATATTCGCTATGTTGCTACCGACGACATTGCCGACGGCGATGCCGGGAGAACCTGCGGCGGCGGCCTGGATACTGGTGACGAGCTCGGGAGTGGAGGTGCCGAAACCCACCAGTGTCAAGCCGATCACGAGTGGGGAGATGCCGAGCCGGGCGGCAATGGCGACGGCACCGCGCACGAGCAGTTCACCACCGAGCATGAGGCCAGCCAACCCGAGACCGAGCATGAGGTAGGTCATCGCGAATACGTCTCCCTTCGGCCGGTGGCCATGCGAGGAAGTGCTGTCGGGAAGGGTCGTGCCGGATGGCGGAGGTTCGGCCGACGGGCGAGAACAATGGGCGGGGCACGCTACGGGCAGGTGCGTGTGATGGTACTCGGCGAACGTCGGCCAGAGCCGGCGCGCACGATCTGAAGGAAAAGAAATCAACGACTGGCCGAAGCGATCCGATCTTGCGCCGCCGCACTCCCCTGCGTCCGGCCCGGAGCCGCTCCGGCACCGCCGAGGCCCAGTGCGCAAGTCAGACGCCGGTGCCCTGCCCTTCCCACCAGGATGGCGGCTCGGCACCCTGGCGCAAGGCGACCTCGGCGCGATAAGCCTTTCGGAAGACAACGACGAAGAGAACCAGTGCCGCAACCACCGAAATCCAGTACGCGCCATGCTCCACGAGCGCTGGCAGGCCCAGAACATAGGCCGATGCCCAGATCGTCGCCTCGAGACAAATGAAGGGAGCGCCGACCAGGAACACCGTCGCCCCGAAGGCCGCCACGATCTGGCCAATACCGTCGCGCATGCCCGAAACCGAAACTCCAGGGAGTTCGGCCAGGCCAAGCTCGTACCACATTACCTTCCACTCCCGCGAAACCGGACGCCGAGGCTTTCCCAGGGTCCGACCATGAAACAAGCGACAAGTGGCCGGCGGGAAAGCCGCCGGCCACCCGGACCGTCAGATCAGCCGTTGCTCTCGACGACCTTGCCGTCCTTGATTTCCAGCTTCTGGTCGGAAGCCGCATTGAAAGGCTCGGTCGCAGTTCCGCCGACCACCTCGATGTCGCAGCCCGAGGCGCATTCGATGTCCAGAACCTCCCCGGGGGCGAGTTGCAGCTCGGTGGCGTTGCCGCTTTCCGTCACACGGATCGTCTGGGGGGACGTTTCCCTGTTGGTCAGGGTCAAAGCCTCGGCGCTCGTAGCAAGGCCAAGAGCCGCCGCCAAACCGACGGCAGCAAGGGTCGCGACACGCGTGTGCGTGCTCATGTCCGTTCTCCACTATCAAGGATTTTTTGCGCTCGCTGGTCGAGCGCCGCCCGCTGGCGCGGTCCGCGTCGGTCCCGAAAGACGATTACGACGGCAGCCGAGCCACCGTGCACGACTTCAATTAGTGAACCTCGGGAGAGTCGAACAGGGGGGCAAAAAAATTTCGGCTCGATCGCAATTCCGCCATCTTGGCGAAGGGCACGACCGAGACCCGAGGCTCTGTCGCTGGGACGACGGATAGTCGAATTCGTCACCGCAAGGGCGCGATGAGGCACCTGACGAAGAGGCCCGTGGCGCGAGGGATGCGGTCGCGGGCTTTCCACGGCCGGCGCATGGTGCTCAAATCGCCCGACACCATCGGCCCGGGCGAACGCTTTGAGGAAACAGCCAAATGAACCTCGATTTCTCCACCATCATCTTCCTTCTCTTTGCTCTCATGGCGCTTCAGCCGCTGCTGATGGGGCGCTGGTTCGCCATGCAGAGGGCGCGCGCGATCGCGGCGATCGAGAAGGCCCACGGAACCCGCGTCATCACGATGATCCACCGCCAGGAAAAGCGCAGCCTCTTCGGGATGTCGGTTTCCCGGCACATCGACCTCGAGGACGCCCAGACGATCATCGCGGCCATCAAGGAGACACCCTCCGACATGCCGATCGATCTCGTCATCCATACGCCCGGCGGACTCGTGCTTGCAGCCATGCAGATCGCACGCGCCGTCGAGGCGCACCCGGCGAAGGTGACCGTCTACGTGCCGGTCTATGCCATGTCCGGCGGAACGCTGATCGCGCTCGCGGCGGACGAGATCGTGCTCGGCGAGTTCTCCGTTCTGGGGCCGATCGATCCACAGATCGTCGGGCTGCCTGCAGCGAGCATCGTTCGCGCCCGTGACAGCAAGCCCGTCGAGCACGTGCTGGACCTCACACTGGTGCTGGCGGACGTCGGGGAAAAGGCGCTGGCGCAGGTCAAACGCGGAGCCGTCGAAATCCTGACGCCGCGGATGGATCAGACCACCGCCGAGGCCCTCGCTGAAAAGCTCGCCGGCGGGCACTGGACGCACGATTACGCCCTCACCTCACAAGAGGCCAACGCGCTCGGCCTGCCGGTGCGCACCGGAATGCCGACCGAGATCCTCGAACTCATGAAGCTCTATCCGCAGCCGGTGCAGCAGTCCGGCGTCGAATTCCTGCCGATCGACCTGCCTCGTCGCGGCATGCGGTAGGACGGGGTACCACGCCGCCCACAAGGCGCGCTCACCGTCGGCCGCGCGCAGAAGGTGCCGGGTCTCGGTGCGCCGACAGCACGCGATCCTCTCGGGTTTCCATTGTTCAGGGCGCTCCGTAGGCTCGGTGCCGCGGACGCGGTCAAAGGCCACCCAACGAGGACAGTTCAGCCATGTTGAGCGCTACCATCGCGAGCGCTTCCGCCCCCACGAAGTCCGGGAGGAATGCACAAACCGCCGATCGCATTGATTTGGCGTCCGGTGAGATCCGTGCGCCATTCTATCTCGACAGGAAGCGCGAGATCAGATTGCAGCATGACGGTCTCGCCTGGAGCGGGCGAAGCGGCGAACGCATTCTCGCGCTCCAGAACATCGAAACGATCCGGCTGTACGCGGTGCCCGGCCTGGGCGGTGTCACCCTCGCCTGCACAGTGGCCGGGGGCGGCGAGCGGCTCACGTTCATGCGCCTCGCTGGACAAGGGTTGGCGATCACATCGGGAACTGGACGTCTCACCTACCGCCAGTTCGTCACGGCGCTGCTCACCGAGATTGCCCGCACCGGGCGCAGGCCACGCCTCGTTGCCGGCGGAGGAATCTTCTGGTGGGTCTCGCTCGCCTGCGCCTTGCTCTATGTTCTTGCGCTGGCGATCAGCGTCCTACTCCTCATTGACGGCACGACGACGCTGCTCGGCGGTGGCGCGCTCGGCGTGCTCCTGGTCGGGCTGCGATCGCTCGGCGGGTGGTTCGGCACACTAAGGCGCGGTCTCGGGCGCACGTTCGCGGCGGCGTCGCCGCCGGAAGCGTTCCTCAAGAGCGACGACTGACCACGAAGCGCAGCGCCTCACCGAGCACCGATGCGCGCGGGCCAAAAGCGGAAAGGAGAACGCGCGCTTCCCGCTCGAGCCCGGTGAGCTCTTCGCGGGCGCCAGCGATGCCGAGCATCGAGACGAACGTTGCCTTGCCGGCGGCGGCATCCTTGCCGACCGCCTTGCCGGCGGCGGCGGCGTCGCCCTCGGCATCGAGCAGGTCGTCGGATATCTGGAATGCGAGCCCCAGAAGTTCGGCGAAGCGGGCCATGCGCAAGCGGTCGTCGGCCGCCGTGCCCGCCAGGACAGCGCCAGCCTCGACTGAAAATCCGATGAGTGCGCCGGTCTTCATCGCTTGGATCCGCGCGATCGATGAGAGCGTCTGCTCTCCGCCAGCCTCCGCCTCGAGATCCAGCTGCTGGCCGCCTGCCATTCCGCCCGCCCCGGATGCGACCGCGAGCAATCGCACCAGTTCGAGCTTGATGGCAGGGTCCGAGATCACTTCGGAGCTGGCGATGATTTCGAAGGCAAGCGACTGCAGCGCATCACCGGCAAGGATCGCCGTCGCCTCACCGAAGGCGACGTGGCACGTCGGACGACCGCGCCGCATCGCGTCGTCGTCCATGGCGGGCAGATCGTCATGGACCAGCGAATAGCAATGGATGAGTTCGACGGCGGCACCGGCCTCGAGGGCCGCCTCGCTCGAGGCGCCAAGCAGGTTGGCCGTTTCCAGCACGAGGAACGGGCGAAAGCGCTTGCCGCCGCCGAGCACCGCATGGCGCATGGCGGCCGCAAGCCGCTCGGGGGCTGAACGCAGCGAGCGCTCGAGCTTTGCCTCGAGAACGGCCTCGATGCGCTTTCCACAGGCCGCAAGGCGCGCCTCGAAGGTCATATTCGTGCCGTTGTGACTGGTCATCGAGTTCGGCATCCGTCGGGGTCTTGGCGGCGGGTATGCGGCCAGTCGACCTTGGCCCGCGCAGTTCGGTCGGCACGCGGTTCATTGCACCGGGTGCCCGCATGGCCATATCACGAGGCGGGTGAGACGACCACTTCGGCAGGTCGGGCCGCCTGAAATCAACGAACGAGATGGAGACGGCGCTGCCGCGTGCACGGCGTCCCTAGGCTCGACAAGGGGGCCAACATGGCTACTTCGCCTGTCGGCACAGCAATGACGAGTCGCCCCGCGGTGGTGGCCGCGACAGGGGCGGGGAGCAAGCCGGGGCGTCGCGCCTCCTGGCTCCGCACGCCTCACATCCGGCTGCGCGAAATGGCACGCATCGCCATCGTGCTCGCTGGCGTGCTCGTCGCCCATCATCTGGCGCTGGTGGCGATCTATCGTTTCGTCGATCCGCCGGGCTCCAATGCCATCCTCGCACACTACATCAAGACCGGCGCGGTGGACCACCGATGGGTCGATCTCGACGACATCTCGCCGAACGTGCTCAAGGCGGTGGTGATGGCGGAGGATGCCCGCTTCTGCCGCCACTGGGGGGTCGATCTCGTCGAACTGCACCACGCTGTGATGACGCGCGGTGGGCGCGGGGCCAGCACCATCACGATGCAGACGGCCAAGAACCTCTTCCTGTGGTCGGGTCGCAGCTACCTGCGAAAGGCGATCGAGCTGCCGCTGGCAACCGCGATCGATCTCGTCTGGCCCAAGCGCCGGGTGCTCGAAGTCTATCTCAACATCGCGGAATGGGCGCCGGGTGTCTACGGGATCGAGGCGGCCGCGCAGCACCACTTTTCGAAACGCGCATCCCAGCTTTCCGGTCGGGAGGCCGCGCTGCTCGCCGCGTCGCTGCCCAATCCGGCCGTGCGGGACGCCGGCGACGCGGGTCCGAGGACCCAGCGCAAGGCCGCGATCATTGCAAAGCGCATGGCGGCAGCCGGAAACTATGCTGGTTGCGTTCTCTGATCCGGCCCGACAACCGAGCCCGCAGGCCGCGAACGAGGTGCGCACCGGTGGCAGCGGCGAGCCAAACACCACATTGCACCCGTCGACGTCGGTTTCCGACGACGATTTCGCCATCGAGGGCCTAGCCTCGCGGACACGAAGCCATTATAAGGCGGGGCAACGCGGCCGGGCTCTGCCCGGCCCGATTTTTGTCGCTGAACAGATGACGAGGCCTCGCGACGCGGGGCCCGAGCGAACGATGAAGCCGGCGCCGCTGGCGGCGTTCGCGGTTGCGAGAGATGATTTGACATGGCCGTACCAAAGCGAAAGACGTCGCCGATGAAGCGGGGGCACCGGCGCTCCGCCGATGCTCTCAAGAACCCGACCTATGTCGAGGACAAGGACTCGGGGGAGCTGCGGCGACCGCACCATATCGATCTCAAAAGCGGTATGTACCGCGGACGCCAAATTCTCGAGCCGCAGGGCGACAACACCTGATCGGGGCCCGATCGGGCGCGGTTGGCGGCTCGTGACGAGTAGGGGTACGATCCGCGCTCGGCGTCGCCGGGCGGTTCGGGCCGTGAATTCGGGTTCGAGCCCGTCGTTTGGAGAACATCATGTCGCTCAAAGCCATCCCGCTTCTGATCCTGTCACTGATCATCTACAATGCCGTCATCCTGATCGGTGCGCCGGCGGCCAATCCGGCGACTGGCTTGACCGATGCCGATCTGACACCCGCTTATCAGGTGCTGCAGTCCGAGATCTTCCGCATCGGCATGCCGAGCGGCGGCTACTGGATTTTCAACACCGGCGACCTCATCTTGATGATCTCGCTCATTCTCCTGGGCATCGAGGTCATCAAGTCGACCTACACGCGCGGCGCCGGGCTCGCCGACCAGGCGCTCTCGACGGTGCTCTTCGTCATCTTCATCATCCAGTTCCTGCTGGACGACAACGCGGCGACGTCGACGTTCTTCATGCTGACGCTCATGGCGCTCATCGACGTGGTGGCCGGATCGATCATCGGCATACGCACGGCGCGCCGTGACATCGGCTTCGGCGTCGGTGACGCCTGAGACCGAGCCACGCGCCGGCCTCCTCGTCGCCGGAACGGCTTTCACGATTTCGAACGATGTGACAGGGGCCGTGGCAGCAGTCGCGGCCCTCGCATTTTCGAAACGGGATGCTGCCCATTGCTGCCAGGGCTCACTAGCTGCTTCTTAACCACCCCCCGCTTATGATGCCGGCATGAATGGTGCGTCGCGGCGGTTGCCTGCGCCGACAAGGGCCGGGCGCGGATCGTCCCCAGCGCGGCCCCGGCGTCGGTTCGTCCGAAAAGAGGCGCGCACGCGCCGAACGGTCGCGCACGCCAACCACGGCATCGGCGAAGGTGAGCCCGCTCGCATGGCAATCGATCGACTTCAATCGCCGCGCGCCGCTGCACCGGTGGCAGCCGCCAGCGCTCAGCAGACGTTTGCCCCGGCGCGGGACGAGACATCACCGATCGCGCAATGCCGGCCCCTCGACATCGGCGCCATCCTGCAATCGGTTCGCGAGACGGCCTACCGATGGGACATCGAGAGCGACCGGATCGTCTGGGCGACCAACGCGAGCGCGGTGCTCGGAGTCGATGCAGCGGCCAATCTGGCGACCGGCCAGGCACTCCACGCGCACATCGCCAGCGAACACGCCGGCGCCCACCACGAGGCGGTGACGAGGGCCCGCGCGAGCAGCGAGGCAGCCGGTGAGGCCACGGCCTATCGCTTCCAGATCCGATTCATGCCGCGCGGCCGTCGGCTGCACGACGAGATCTGGCTCGAGGACCAGGGCATGGCGTTCCGCGATGCGCACGGCCGCGTGGTGGAAGCAGCCGGCCTCATGCGGGTGATCGACGAACGGCGCGAGGACGAGCGACGGCATGGCGCGCTCGACGAGCGCGATCCTCTCACCGGACTGCTCAACGGGGCGCGGCTCAACGAGGCGCTCGGGTCGCTCATCGCGGAGGCGAGCGCAACCGGCAAGCCAGCGGCCTTCCTCATGATGGCCATCGACAATCTCGGCGCGATCAACGAGACCTTCGGCTTTTCTGCCGGCGATCACACGATCGCGGAGGTCGGACGCCGGATCGCCTCGCGCCTCAGGGCCGGCGATGCGGCCGGACGCTTTTCAGGCAACAAGCTCGGCGTGATCGTTCACGACTGCAACCTCTCGGCCATGCGCACGGTCGCCGAGCGTCTCATCGATGCCGTCCGCTCGACGCCGATCGAGGGGCCCGAGTGCCGGATCGTGGCTTCGGCGAGCGTGGGGGGCGTGATCCTGCCCGACTCGGCTTCGAATACGTCGGACGCGTTCGGGCACGCGCTGCATGCCTTGCACGGCGCCCAGCGCGGCGGCAAGAACACGTTCCGCGCCTACGTGCAGGGCGAGGCGCTCGAGCGCCAGCGATCGCGCAATGCCCGCGTCGCCGACGATCTCGTCGAGGCGGTGGAGAAGCAGCGGATGCGCCTCGCGCTGCAGCCGATCGTGTCGACCCGATCGCTGCAGCCGATCTTCTATGAATGCCTCCTGCGGATGGATCGCGACGACGGGACGACGATCTCGGCCGGCGCCCTGATGCCGATCGCCGAGCAGCTCGGCCTCTCTCGCCTCGTCGACCGGCACGTGCTCGAACTCGCGCTCGCCGAATTGCGCGCCGATCCCTCGATCGTCGTCTCGGTCAACGTCTCGGGCCTCACCGCCGTCGATCACGACTGGATTCTGGCGCTCGATCGGGAAACGTCGGGCGACCGGCAGATCACCAGCCGTCTCATCGTCGAAATCACCGAAACCGTCGCCATCGAGGACGTCGACAAGTCGATCGCCTTCGTCGACACGCTGAAAGAGCTGGGCTGTCGTGTCGCCATCGACGACTTCGGAGCCGGCTACACCTCGTTCCGCAATCTCAAGCTGCTCGGCGTCGACATGGTGAAGATCGACGGCTCGTTCATCGCCGGTCTCGCCAAGGCGCCGGAGGATCGCGTGTTCGTCGAAAAGCTCGCCGAGCTGGCGCAGCATTTCGGTGTCGAAACGGTGGCTGAGTGGGTCAGCGACGATGTGACCGCGCGCATGCTGACCGAGGTCGGCATCGATTACCTGCAGGGCTTCCACTTCGGCCGTCCGGTGCTCTGCAGACCTGGGTTCTCGGTTCGCGAAGCGGTCGAAGCGGGGACCGCCGAACCCGAGGTGCTGGCGGCGTCCTGAGCGACGGCGCGGTGGATGTCGGCGGCCCTGTTCAATCCTCGAGCCGGTCGAGCTTCTTCTGGATGGCGGCGAGCTGGTCGCGCAATGCTTTCAGCTCCTCGCTCGTGTCCGGGTCGCTCTTGGGCGACGGCTGTTCGCGCGATGCCTGACGGGACTGTGCAGCGGGGCGTGCGGCGGCGGCCGGCCGGGGGGCCGCTTCCTCGCGAACGGGCTCTGGCTGCGGCGTGGAGCCCGGGGCGAGCGGCGCGCCGAACGCGCTGAAGACCGAAAATGCCTTCTCGAACATCTCGAGGTTCTGCTGGGCCTGACGCTGGAAGGCCTCGATGGGCATGGCCGACAGCATCGGATTGGTCGCCACCGCCGAGCCGAATTGCTCGCGAAAGCGCTGCTGCTCGCGCGACAGGGTCGCCATCGAGATCTCTAGATAACGCGGGACCATTTTTTCCATGCTGTCGCCGTAGAAGCGGATCAGCTGGCGCAGGAAGTTGATCGGGAGCAACGTCTCGCCACGGCTTTCCTGGTCGAGGATGATCTGGGTCAACACACTGTGGGTGAGGTCGTCGCCCGTCTTGGCGTCGACGACCTCGAACTCGCGCTCGGCGCGGACCATCTCCGCCAGATCGTCGAGCGTGACGTAGGCGCTCGTCTCGGTGTTGTAGAGCCGCCGGTTGGCGTACTTCTTGATCCGCACGGGGCCGTCTTGACGGCCGGTGGACTTGGTCGACTTGCTCACCGCGGCCTCTCCCGATCGGGGAGACCGCCGCATGCCGCGCGGCCTCCTTTCGCATCGCAATATCAATAGCACAGTCATCGGTAATCGAAAGGCGATTGTCGCACGAACGTCATCGCGGGGCACGGGTCGCGTGCGTGTGCGGGCGACCGGGTCCATGCGGCGAGTGCGTCGGAGGTCTCGATTGCAGTGCGCAGTGCAGCATGGTTTATTCGCGCCAAGTGCGGTTCCGGGGCTCCGAGCCTCCACCGCGCCTCGCCGTCAACACCAGCCGACCCCGCCAGCGGTCCCCCCAGCGGTCGCCGGGCTCAGGAGGAGTTCCATGAGCAGCAGCTCGAACATCGTCATCGCCAGCGCCGCCCGCACACCGGTCGGCTCGTTCAACGGTTCACTCGCCAGCCTCTCGGCCCACGCCCTCGGGGCAACCGCCATCAAGGGTGCGCTCGAGCGCGCCGGCGTCGATGCCAAGGAGGTCGACGAAGTCATCATGGGGCAGATCCTGTCGGCCGGTCAGGGGCAGAACCCCGCCCGCCAGGCCGCCATGGCGGCGGGCTGTCCGCAGGAAACGACCGCCTGGGGCCTCAACCAGCTGTGCGGCTCGGGACTTCGGGCCGTTGCCATCGGCATGCAGCAGATCGCGACGGGCGATGCGCGCATCATCGTGGCGGGCGGCCAGGAGTCGATGTCCATGGCGCCGCATGTCGCGCACCTGCGTGAGGGCACCAAGATGGGTGACCTCAAGATGGTCGACACGATGATCAAGGACGGCCTCACGGATGCGTTCTTCGGCTATCACATGGGTAACACCGCCGAGAACGTCGCCAAGCGCTGGCAGCTGACCCGCGACGAACAGGACGCCTTTGCCGTCGCCTCGCAGAACAAGGCCGAAGCCGCCCAGAAGGCCGGGCGCTTCAAGGACGAAATCGTGCCGGTGACCGTCAAGACCCGCAAGGGCGACGTCGTCGTAGAGAACGACGAATACATCCGCCACGGCGCGACGCTCGACAGTCTCACCAAGCTCAGGGCGGTGTTCGACAAGGACGGAACGGTCACGGCAGGCAATGCCTCGGGGATCAACGACGGGGCGGCCGCGGTCGTGCTGATGACAGAAGCGGAAGCGGCCAAGCGCGGCATCGCGCCGCTCGCGCGCATCGTCTCCTGGGCAACCGCCGGCGTCGATCCGCAGATCATGGGAACGGGTCCGATCCCGGCCTCGCGCAAGGCGCTCGAGAAGGCGGGATGGAAAATCGGGGACCTCGACCTCGTCGAGGCCAACGAGGCATTCGCGGCCCAGGCCTGCGCCGTCAACAAGGACCTCGGCTGGAGCACCGACATCGTCAACGTCAACGGTGGCGCGATCGCCATCGGTCATCCGATCGGGGCCTCGGGCGCGCGCATCCTCAATACCCTCCTCTTCGAGATGAAGCGGCGCGGCGCCAAGAAGGGTCTCGCCACGCTGTGCATCGGCGGCGGCATGGGCGTCGCGATGTGCGTCGAGGCGATGTAGGCAGCCCCGGCGTCGCGGACAACGGATCTCAAGGGAGCGGAATAAATGTCGAGAGTTGCACTGGTCACAGGCGGATCGCGCGGCATCGGAGCGGCGATCTCCAAGGCGCTGAAGGCGGCGGGCTGCAAGGTCGCCGCCAACTACGCCGGAAACGACGAGGCCGCCAAGGCCTTCACCGCGGAAACCGGCATCAAGACCTACAAGTGGTCGGTCGCCGATTACGGCGCCTGCGTCGAGGGAATAAAAAAAGTGGAGGCCGACCTCGGCCCCATCGAGGTGCTCGTCAACAACGCCGGCATCACGCGCGATGCGCCGTTCCATCGCATGACGGCGGAACAGTGGAACGAGGTCATCAACACCAACCTCAATGGCCTCTTCAACATGACGCACCCGATCTGGCCCGGCATGCGGGACCGCAAGTTCGGGCGCATCATCAACATCTCCTCGATCAACGGACAAAAGGGCCAGTTCGCGCAGGCGAATTACGCGGCCTCCAAGGCCGGCGACCTCGGCTTCACGCGCTCGCTCGCCCAGGAAGGCGCACGGGCCGGCATCACCGTCAACGCGGTCTGCCCCGGCTACATCGCGACGGACATGGTGATGGCGGTGCCGGAGAAGGTCCGCGAGGGGATCATCGCGCAGATTCCGGTCGGGCGGCTCGGCGAGGTCGACGAGATCGCGCGCTGCGTGGTCTTCCTCGCTTCCGACGATGCCGGTTTCATCACCGGCTCGACGATCTCGGCGAACGGCGGACAGTATCTGGCGAGCTGACGACGCGGCGACCGGCGGCGCGTGCGCCAACGAACGGATAGCGAGGGCCGGTGGTTGCTCCACCGGCCCTCATTGCGTTGCCAGACATGGCGGCAGGGCTCAGCGCGACCGGCCGAACCAGCGACCGGCGAGCCAGGCGGGGATCAGGATCGCCGGTACGGTCGCCGCAACGAACCACGCCGGATGGGGAATCGCGACGATCGTCGCACCGGCGGCGGCGAGCATGACGGCGCCGACCACCCAGGCCGGCAGGGCGGCCTTGGAAACACCGGCGGCGAGCGCCCCGCCGACGAACGACGCCACGGACCAGGCGACCAGCACCGAAACGACCGCGCCGAGCGGGAGCGATGCGATCAGGCGATCGAGGTCGGCGGGATTGGACAGGTCGAAGCCCGCAGGCAGCGGAAAGAGCGTGTGCCCCACCCACTCGCCGAAGGCGACAAGAATGAAGGCAACCGCAACGCCAGCCAGAACCGCCAGGAAACCGAGCATTCGTTGCGACACCGTGGGTCCTCCCAGTCCGTCCCCATGCCTCAGGCGCCGCCACCGAGAGCAATTGCGGCCTTCAGCAGGGCCTGCGCCTCGGCATCGTCCCACTCCGCGGGCCCGACCAGACGGCCGAGTTCGAAGCCGTCGCGGCCGACCAGGATCGTGGTCGGCATGCCATAGGCCCCGACCGCCTTGGCGAGCTTTCCGGTCTCGTCGTGGTAAAGCTTCAATGCCTCTGCGCCGACGCGGGCGAGGAAGGCGGCCGGCTTTTCCGGAGGGCCGCGATCGATGCTCACCGCGACCACCTCGAACGCCTCGCCGCCGAGCGCCTTCTGAAGACGGTCGAGGCTCGGCATCTCGTGCAGACAGGGTGCGCACCAGGTGGCCCAGACGTTCACCAGGACGACCCGGCCCTTCCAATCGGCGAGGGTCACGGGCGCGCCTTCGCCATCGCGGAACGCGACCGCGCCGAGATCGTTCGGCACGCGGCTCGCGACGAATTTGACCATGCCGCCTTTGAGCAATGGCTTGAAGTGATCGGCCATGGCGGGGGTGCCGGCACGCGGCGCGCCGGCCTCTGAGACGGACGCCGCGGCGGTGGTCGGCGCGGTCGTTGCCCGAGGCGCGGTCACGGGGGGCGCGGCGAGGGAGGCGGCCAGTGTCACGGGCGCCTCGGCGCCTGGCGCCGACACGGCATCATTGTCGCCACCCCGCAAACTCACGTATACCGCCGCATAGCCAGCAACCGCGGCCGCTGCCGCAACCGCAAGCATGCCGAACAGGCGCCGTGCGCCACTTGGCGATGTTTGCGTCATCCGATCGAGCCTCCAGCATGAGCGCAGAGAAGTCTTCCGGCAAGAAATCGGCCGTCGCCGCTGCGAAGGCAAGCCCCGACCACTCCGGAAATGGTCGTCCGGCCGCCAGCAACAGCATGTGGGGCGGGCGTTTCGAAGGCGGTCCGGCCGCGATCATGATGGAAATCAACGCGTCCGTCGGCTTCGACAAGCGGCTTGCGCCCCAGGACATCGCCGGCTCCATCGCGCACGCACGCATGCTCGCCAGAGTGGGTGTGCTGAGCGGCGCGGAAGCCGACGCCATCGTCGCCGGTCTCGAGCAGATCCGGGGCGAAATCGCCGAGGGCCGCTTCCAGTTCAAACGCGAGCTGGAAGACGTGCACATGAACGTCGAAAGCCGGCTTGCCGAGATCATCGGGCCAGACGCCGGCCGGCTGCACACCGCCCGCTCGCGCAACGATCAGGTCGCGACCGACTTCAAGCTCTACATCCGCGACGCCATCGACCAGATCGACGCGGGCCTCGGCGACCTGCAGCAGGCGCTCTGTGAGAAGGCGTTGGCGCATGCCGATACGGTCATGCCCGGCTATACCCACCTGCAGACGGCCCAGCCGGTCACCTTCGGTCATCACTGCCTCGCGTACGTCGAAATGCTGGCACGGGACCGGGGGCGGTTCGGCGATGCGCGCCGGCGGCTCAACGAGTGCCCTCTCGGCTCGGCGGCGCTCGCCGGCACGTCGTTCCCGATCGACCGGGAGATGACCGCCGAGGCGCTCAGCTTTTCGCGGCCGACGGCGAACTCGCTCGATGCCGTCGCCGATCGCGACTTCGCGCTCGAGACACTCGCGGCGGCGACGATCGCGGGCATTCATCTGTCGCGCCTCGCCGAGGAAATCGTGATCTGGTCGAGTTCCGAGTTCCGCTTCATCCGGCTGTCGGATGCCTTCACGACCGGCTCCTCGATCATGCCGCAAAAGCGCAATCCGGACGCCGCCGAACTGGTTCGGGCCAAAGCCGGGCGGGTCGCAGCCAGTTTCCAGGGCCTCGTGATGGTCATGAAGGGCTTGCCGCTCGCCTATTCCAAGGACATGCAGGAGGACAAGGAAGCCACGTTCGAGGCGCTCGACAACTTCGCGCTGATGGTCGCGGCGAGCGCCGGCATGGCGCGCGACTTGGAGCCAGACGTGGCGGCCATGAAGGCGAGCGCGGCGCGCGGTTTCTCGACCGCCACGGACCTCGCCGACTGGTTGGTGCGCGAGGCAGGGGTGCCGTTCCGCCAGGCCCATCACATCACGGGACGGGCGGTCGCGGCCGCCGAGTCGGCCGGCTGCCGGCTGGATGAACTGGCGCTCGAGGCCCTCCAGACAATAGACCCACGCATCGACGAGCGGGTGTTCGGCGTGCTGACGGTCGCGGCGTCCGTCGCCAGCCGCACGAGCTATGGTGGAACCGCGCCACAGAACGTGCGCAAAATGGCGCGAGACTGGCTCGATCGGCTGGCGGGCGGAGCGGTGAGCGGTTAAGGGGATGATGGGGCGAGGCGCGTGATGGCGTCAACGATCCCAAGGTTTCGCGGGCGTTGCCCCCGGTGACGATGGCGAGCGGAGAAGCGAGAGAGCGAGGCTGACGGTGGCAATCCGGCGGATCAGCACGGTCGTGGCGCTTGCGTTGATCGCGAGCTTGGCGGCCTGTGGCGTAAAGGGTCCGCTCGAGCCGCCGGCTGGCGTCCAGAACGAATCCGCACCGCCCGACCAGTCCGGCACCAAGCCGCACCGGCCCTTCATCCTGGACGGTCTGCTGCAATAACGGCCGCCCGGTCCCGATCCGACGTGCTCCAGCAGCAGTGCGGGTCCACGCTCCCCCAAACAAATCAGCAATTCCGTCCGGCCTCTTTTTGCCCGATAGAAGCGACGCGGGATGCCGCCAGACTATGGTCCGGGCTCCGCGCCATCCGGCTCCTTCGCCTTCCGGGTCTCGACATGCACCACTTCCAATACCGCGACGGACGGCTCCATGCCGAGGATGTCGCGCTCGACACCATCGCTGACGCGGTCGGAACGCCCTTCTACTGCTATTCGACGGCGACGCTTCTGCGCCATCTCGAGGTATTCCGGCAGGCCGTCGCCGACCTCGATGCGCTCGTCTGCTACTCGGTCAAAGCGAACTCGAACCTCGCCGTGCTGCGCACCCTGGTCGCGGCCGGCGCGGGTATGGACGTCGTCTCGGAAGGCGAACTCATTCGCGCGCTCAAGGCCGGCGCTGCGCCCGAACGGATCATCTTCGCGGGTGTCGGCAAGCGGCGTTCGGAAATGGCGCTCGCGATCGAAGCCGACATCCACAGCTTCAACGTCGAATCGGAGGCCGAACTCAGGGCGCTAGCCAAGGTCGCCAGCGATCTCGGGCGCACGGCGCGGATCGCGCTCAGGGTCAACCCGGACGTCGACCCCAAGACCCACAAGAAGATCGCCACCGGCGGGGCCGAAACCAAGTTCGGCGTGCCCTACGGCGACGCGAGGCGCCTCTACCGGCTGGCGAGCGAGCTCGAGGGCATCGAGGTGGCCGGCGTCCACATGCACATCGGCAGTCAACTGACCGACCTCGCGCCATTCCGGGCCGCCTTTCGGCTGATGCGCGAGCTGATCCTGACATTGCGCGCGGACGGCCATGCAATCCGCCATGCCGACCTCGGTGGCGGCCTTGGCGTACCGTATGTTACAGGAAACGTCGTGCCGCCGCACCCCAGCGAGTATGGGGCGATCGTACGCGAGACGCTCGGTGATCTCGGGCTGCAGCTGGCGTTCGAGCCGGGCCGGATGATCGCCGCCAATGCAGGGATACTGGTCACCGAAGTGATCTTCACCAAGCCGGCTGCCGGCAAGTGCTTCGTGATCGTCGATGCGGCGATGAACGACCTCGTTCGCCCGACGCTCTACGACGCCCACCATGAAATCCTGCCGCTCGACGCAGCCAAGCTCGATCAGGCGAATGTGATCACGGATCTCGTCGGACCGGTCTGCGAGACCGGCGACTATTTGGCGCTCGGGCGGGCCATGCCAGCGATGGCGGCCGGCGAACGGCTGGCGGTGATGTCGGCGGGGGCCTACGGCGCGGTGCAGGCGGGCACGTACAACAGCCGCCCGCTGGTGCCGGAAGTTCTGGTCGACGGGGACCGCTGGGCCGTGGTGCGCCGGCGGCCGAGCCACGAGGAAATGCTCGAGTTGGAGAGTTTGCCGGATTGGCTCGAACGAGGCTGACCGGGCGCCGGGGCGATCATTTTCCAGCGAGCCGCATGACGCCAGCGTGGACAGGAACGTCGCGCGGGGCCACCATAGAAAGGTCCGAATGGCGCCCCAATGGCGTAACGTGGTCTTCGGCGCGACCGGCGCGGCGCCGCAACGGGAGCAGCAACAGAGACGATGGCCGAACATTTCCAGCAGGCCGAACGGGACCCTGACCTCGCCGGCCTCGAGCGCAAGATCCGGCTGAGCAAGTGGGCGCTCTTTTACGAGCAGCTCTGGCCGAGGCTGTGGCTGCCGATCGGCGTGTTGCTCGTGTTCGCCCTGGTGACGCTCGGTGGGCTCTGGAGCCTCATGGGCGGGGCGGCGCACCAGGCGCTGCTCGTCGGGTTCGCCGTGCTCGGGCTGGCCGCGCTGGTGCCTTTGATCCGCATGCGCTGGCCGGATAGGGCCGCCGCCATCGCGCGGCTCGAGCAGCACTCGGGGCTCGCTCACCGGCCGATCACCTCCTATGAGGACGAGATCAGCCCGGCGACGACCGGGACGCGCTCGAGCCTCCTCTGGCAGGCGCATCGCACGCGGCTCAAGGCCATGTTCGCGCGCCTGCGGGTCGCGCCTCCGCGCCCTCGGGTCGACCGCTACGACCCCTTTGCCCTGCGTGCGCTGCTGGTTCTGGCGACCGGCTTCGTCGCCCTCGTCGCGGGTGACGCCGCGCGGGACCGGCTCGCGGATGCGGGTCGGGTGGCGCCGACGCCCGCCGGCGTCGAAGCGCGGCTCGATGCCTGGGTGACGCCACCGGTCTATACCGCATCGCCACCGACCATGCTCATCGACGGCTCGGTGCGGGTCGCCACGCTCGAGCAGGGCGAGCACGCCGCCGATCTCGTCCGGGTGCCGGAAGGAAGCGTGCTGATCGTGCGGGCGATCGGCGGCGACCACGGCGCCTACCGCATGCAGATGCGGACAGGCGACGTCCGCGAGAACGTCACCATCGCTCCCAAGGGGTTGGAGGCGGCGGGCGAGGCAAGCGGCTCGGCGCCGGCGAACGGGGAGGGCGAAAAGCCCGCGGCGAGCACGCGATCACCGGCCCGCGACCTCACGGAATACGAGGTCAAACTCATGGCCGACGCCAGCGTCGTGATCTCGCATGGTGAGAGCGCGGTGCAGACATGGCGCTTCGTCGTCACGCCGGACGAACCGCCGACGATCGATCTCAAGGATCTGCCGCAGGTCAGCGCACGCGGCGCACTGCGGCTCAGCTATTATGGCAAGGACGACTACGGCATCGTCTCGGCCGAGGCCAATTTCGCGCTGAGCGACGAGGACGCGCCGAAAGTGCTGCCGGAGGGCTCCGAGCCTCTCTACGGTCAGCCGCCGCGCATGCAGCTCCGGCTGCCGAAGGCCAACCCCAAGGAGATCGACGGCACGGCCTTCCAGGATCTGACCGCGCACCCCTGGGCCGGACTGGGGGTGGCATTGTCGCTGGAAGCTCGCGATCAGGCGGGTAAGGTCGGGCGCAGCGGCGAGCACGCGCTCAAGATGCCGATGCGCCGTTTCACGAAGCCGCTGGCAAAGGCCGTGGTCGAGCAACGGCGCAATCTGTTCCTGGCACCAGACCGCCATCAGCGCGTCGCCGACGCCATCGATGCCCTGCTCATCGCGCCCGACAAGTTCACCGAAGACCTCGTCGTCTATCTGGCGCTGCGGACCGCATCCAAGCGGCTCCGCATCACCGCGCTTCCGGCGCCGCTCGAAGGCGGGCTCGGCAGTGACGCCGAGACGCTGGAGGCTTGGCGCGAGCGGCGTCAGGAACACTACGTGACGCTACGCAGCGTGGTCGATCAACTCTGGCAGGTGGCGCTCAGGATCGAGGACGGCGACCTTTCGGATGCCGAGCGAGCCTTGCGCCAGGCGCAGGAAAACCTGATGCAGGCGCTCGCCGATGGCGCTTCCGACGAGGAGATCGAGCAGCGCATGGCGGAACTGCGCGAGGCGCTGAACAACTTCCTCGAGCAGCTCGCACGTCAGGCCCACGAAAACCCCGATGGTCTGCCGCAGATGCCGCCACAGGGCAGCCAATCACTGTCCCAGCAGGACCTCCAGAAAATGCTGGACGACATCCAGCGGCTCTCGGAGAGCGGCTCACGCGATGCCGCCCAGCAGCTCCTCAGCCAACTGCGGGAAATGCTCGAGCAGCTGCAGGCGAACCGTGGCGGCCAGCAACAGCAGGGCCAGGGCAGCCAAGCGATGCAGATGCTGGAGCAGTTCGGCAATCTCATCCAGGAGCAGCAGCGCCTGCTCGACGACACGTTCCGGGCGCAGCAGGGCCAGGGGCGCGAGGGCCGAGAGGGCAACCAACGGGGCCAGCAGCGCGGGCAGGGCCAGCGCGGCCAGGGCCAGGGCGAGCGCGGCCAGCCGGGCGACCGTGGCCAACCGCAGGGTGAGGGCGAAGGCGAAGGGTTGGAACCCGGTGGCCTCGCCGAGCGGCAGGCGGAGTTGCGCCGACAATTGCAGCAACTGCTCGAGCAGATGCAAGGACTCGGTGCGGAGACGCCGGGCGCGCTCAACGGTGCCGAGCAGGCGATGCGCGATGCCGAGCAGGCGCTCGGCGGTGCGGATCTGCCCGGCGCGACGGATCAGGAGCAGATGGCGCTCGAGCGTCTGCGCGACGGGGCCCAGGAACTCGCCGAGCAGATCCTCGAGCAGATGCAGGGCCAAAATGGCACCGCCAATTCCGACACGGGTCGCGACCCGCTCGGGCGCCCGCAAGGGGCGCGCGGGCCGACACTCGGCGACAGCGTCAAGGTGCCGGACGAGATCGACGTGCAGAAGGCGCGCCGCATTCTCGAGGAATTGCGCCGCCGCCTCAGCGAGCCGACCCGCCCACCGATCGAACTCGACTATCTCGAACGCCTGCTGAAGCGGTTCTGAGAGTTCGGCGGGCGGCCGGGCAATCGTCAGGCCGAACAGCGCAAGCTCCTACCAGCTGGCAAGAGCACCGATCTCGTCGACCACGACATCGGTGTGGCGATAGAGGAGGGATTGGCCGGCGCCCTCGACGATGCGGCAACTGGCGCCCTCGTGCCCGCGGCACCAATCCTCGGCGAGGACGCGCGGCAAGGCGAAATGGCGGTCGCCCTGCAGGAAGCGCAGCGGCACCCGGCCACGCAGGCTCTCGGCCGCCGCGCTCCAGTCCGAGTACCAGAGCAATACGAGTTGGACGAGCCTTGCGCAGTCGGCATAGGCGAAACGGTAGTTGGCGATGATGATCTCGCGGAGCCGGGGATCGGCGAACTCGGCGATCGCATTGGTGTCGTCGCCATGGAGGAGTTCGATCACGTAGTCGGTCGCGGTTTTTCCTCTCGCCATGACGCGCTGGATGAGGCGCAGCGCGACCTCGCTCGAGAAGGGATGGCTGCGGGCCGTCGCAAAGAGCGTCGTGGCGCCGCGCGGCAGGAGATCCGCGGGCACCTCCCGGGCCGGCACCGTCGTGTCGATCGCCAGGACACCTGCAACGCGCCCCTGCTCGGCGGCGGCGAGATGGGCCGCGATTATTCCTCCTTCCCGGTGGCCGGCGGCGATGCAGCGAGCGATGCCGAGCGCGGCGAGCAGATCGCGATAGGCCGCGACGTGGCGGGCGATGAACGCGGCACTGTCGCGCGCGGCGACGTTCTCGAGCGGGAGCGGGGCGATCACCCGAAGGCCTGCCGCCGCGAACATCGCCATCCTTTCCGCGCCGATGGCGGGGTCCGTGGAGGCGTGGATCATCAGCACCGGCCGGCCGGCCTGCGCGCCATACTCGCGAAAGGCGATCTCGGCACCGCTCGCGAGCCGAACCGTGCGCACGCCCTCGCCCCGCAATTGCGAACGCGCCTCGATGCTGAGTGCCGCGATGGTGGAGATCAATTCGCTCTGGCTCGCCGCATTCGTCTTGCGCAGGATCTGCTTGAGCTGCGTGCGCACGGTGTCGATGGAGCGCCCGCGCCCCTCGGCGATCTCGCGCGCCTTGAGGCCCTGGTAGAGGCCCCTGACCAGTTCGACCTCCGTCTCCGTGAGGGAGAACGTCTCGGCAAGGCGCGCCTCGAGGCGCTCGTGCCAGGGCTGGCCGATGAGACGCACGAGGAGGAGGAGGCCGCCCTCACCCGAATAGGGCTCGATGGCGGCGAGCTGAGAGCGCCCGTCGGAGGTGATCGGCACGATCTGGGCCGCCCGACCAAGCGTGGAAGATAATGTACGGATCGCGGCGCGCACCGCCATCTGCACATCTCGGTCGAGGTCCTCTGAGAAGACGTCCGCGCCCGTCTCGAGCGAGAACAGCCGGGCCATCGGCTCGGTGATCGCAACGACACGGCCGGATGCATTGACCAGCATGGCGCCGGCCGGATGCTGCTGGCACAGATCGCCGACCAGCCCCTGGAGATCGTCCTCGGATCGCAGGAGGCCGGCAAGCTGCGTCATCATGCCGGCATTGCCGGAGCCGGAGGCGGCACCGCCCGGGGCGCCGCGCAGGAGGCGCTCGAGGCCGAGCACGGCCCGCAACGCATGGCCCAAGCCATCGGAGCGCTCGTCCTGCACGTCTGTTGCCCTCCCTCCTGCACTTCCCATGGATTGCGTGCGAGGCGGCCCGCATCGAGGTCGCCTCCAGCGCTCTCCGTCATCCTACCCCATGGATCGCCTCACTCCGTATACCCCATGTGGGGTATGCGCGGTCTCGCGCGTTCAGTCAGCAATCGAACGTGACCGTCGCAAGGTCACGCGGTCGCACACATAGAGGACTGAACAAAGGGAGGGTAAAATGAGTTGGCGCATTTTCGCGGGCGCGCTCGAAGCCAGGGATGCGGAGGGCATCGCCACCCTTGCCCACGTGGCATGCTCCAGGCCGCACGACAACGGGATGTGCCTTGCCCGTCTCCCAAAGCCAGCGACGTTGTTCATCGCGGCATTGATCGGGGGAATGGCCTTCGGTACGTCCATGCCCGCCTATGCCGGGCCAAAAGTCGAGACCGAAGTCTGCATGCATACCAGCGACTTTGCGAACGCCGGTACCGATGGCGACATATACGTCACGCTCTCCGGTGTATCGGGAGCGACGACCAAGAAGTTCGAAGTGGCCACCGGCAGCGATGACTTCCAACGGAACGAGTGGACCTGTTTCAAGCAATCGAATCAGGGTGGAGACTCGATCGAGGATGTCGGTCCCGTTGTGGTGGCCAAGGTCGAAACCTCGACCGACGACGATTATTGCATGAGCAGAATGTATGTCGCACGCTGGAGCGGGAACACTGTGCTTTCGAACAGTGTTTTTTTGTCAGACAATGACTACCGGGCATGCTTTGGCGACGACAGCGATTGGGGTTCGGTCAGAGAGAGAACGTTTAACGTCCAGAACCTCTCGCATTCGGGTGATGCGGCCTTGGTTGCAAAGGGGTCTTGGGTCCTCGTCGACAGATACACGGGACCGGGTGAGACGACCTTCGAAATGCAGCACAGTACGACCACGAGCAATTCAACCACAAATACGAAGGCTTGGTCGGTTGCCGTAGCGGTCGGTGTTACTGTGAAGTCGTCCTTCGCTGAAGCCTCGACCACGGTTACCGCCACGCGCGAGACATCAGAGGCGATCACCACCGCGCAGGAAATTGGGAAATCCGTGACCATTTCGCGAAACTGCAAGGTTCCTGGCGGCGGCAATGCGAACCTCGCCCTCTACCAGTGGACCCTGCAAATTCCGAATCATGTCCGCGGCGAAACCACGGTTCGATCCAATGCAGCCGTCTGTGCGGTAAATGCACCGGCGGGAAGCTGGACACCCAAATGCCAGCCCGGCTGTTTCGATCCGAGCGACGCTTCGCAACAGACCTGCCTCACGACATCCGACGAATGTCGCGTCCACGTCAGGTGAGATTTCTCCGATCTCTTGGCATAAAGCTCCGTCGGCCGGCGGCACGTCCGCCGGCCTCAGACCTCGCCCCCTCAATAGAGTTTCATGCCGTAGGTGATGGCGATGCCCTGGCCGGAGACGGCATTCCTCTCCTCCAGTGAGCGCAGGCCCTTGATCTTGAGGGAGCCGGCAAGCTCCGGCAGATCGATGGCGATGACCGGGCCGAGGCTGAGACCATCGGTGCGCCTGCCGTCCGGCGGCACGCGGAAGCCAAAGGCGCGGTCGTCCTCGATCTGCTTGCCGTAGAGGCCGGCGATGCCGATTTGCAGGCGGCCGAAGTGCTCCGTCAACGCGAAGTCGACCGTCACATTGTCGCCCGTGCGGTAGCCCGTCGCCTCGTTGGTGCGGTAGTTGTTCCAGTAGACCTTGGCGCTCAATTCCGTACCCTCGCCGAAAATGGCGGGTGTGGTGTAGGTCGCCGCCAGCATCGGCGCAACATCCCAGACATTGTTGCCTGCCGAAACGCCAAAGGTCGCATAGTCGACCGGGTCGTACTGGCCGGCCGGGATGACGAGGCCGAGGCCGATCTGCAGCGCGAGGCCCTCGGCAATCGGATAGGCGGTCGGCTCGGCGGAGGGGCGCAAGGTTCCGAAGAAGCGCGACCAGTTCACCTCGACGTAGGGGTCACCCCAGCCGTACGTGCACTTCCTCGGCAGGAAGACACTGAGCGTGCCGCACTCGCGAGCCCGGGAAACCGAGCCGAGGAGGCCGAAGCGGCCGCCCAGAACCTCGAAATCGGGAACGTAGAGAACGGCGAGCGCGGCGACCCCGCCATCGATCGAAAGCCCGTCCAGCAGGGGCACGAAACGGCCAGCGCCGTCGTAGAAATCCTCCGTCTGGCTGAAGGCGGCGATACCGGCGGCATAGAGACCCGGGGGCGGAAGCAAGGCCGATCCGAGGTCCGAGCCACCAGCGACGCCCGCTGCGCTGCTGCCTTCCGCCGCGAGGCAGGGAGCGATCGACGACGAAATCATCAATGCCGCGAGGGCCAGGCGTGAAACGAACATGGGCGGCCTCACAACGCGGAACGGATACGAGCACGCAGGTCGATCGTGAAGTGATGCACACTGAGCATCGGGGGCCAAGGGAATTGGCCGGCCGGATTATCCGAAATTCGAAAAATGATGTTCCGCCGCGTCCCGACAGCCACAGGCCGGGCACCATGCCTGCGACGATCGCTGGCGCTCAGCCACTCGCCCGCTCGACAATGCGGCCGACGAAGGGGAGTTCCCGGTAGCGGTTGGCGAGGTCCATGCCGTAGCCGACGACGAAGACATCGGGGCACGCAAAGGCGCGGTGGTCCGCCTCGATGGCACCGGCGCGCGGCACGGGCTTGTCCAGAAGCACGCACGTGCGCACGCAGCGGGCGCCGCGCGCCAGGATGTGACCGCGCGCGAAGGCGAGGGTGCGGCCCGACTCGAGAATGTCGTCGATGATGAGCACGTCGCGCCCTGCTACGTCCCGCTCGATATCGCGCAGCACCTTGACCCGGCCGCTCGAGACCGTTGCGTCGTGATAGCTCTGTAGTGTGAGAAAATCGACCTCCGGAGCCATGCCGGCGCGATGCAGTGCGCGCAGCAGATCAGCCGCGAAAACGAAGCTGCCCTTGAGGATCGCGACCACCACCAGATCGTCGAGGCCGGAACGGGCGATCTCGCCCGCCAGGCCCTCGATCCGCTCGGAAATCCGCTCCGCGCTGAATATCGTCTCGACCACGCGCCGCTCGTCCAGAACCAGCAAGGCGGCTCCTCCATCGATCATGCCCAGAATCCGAGCCGCCGACATACAGCCTAAACGCGCCGCTGGGAACGTACCCGTGAAGCGGCCGGGGCACGCAAGGCGAGCCGCCGTCAACCGGCCGGAGAAAGTCGCACATCGACGCTGCGGGCAATGCCCGGTGGCACGGGAATTCGCATTGCGAACGGAACGCCCTTCCCGGCCGGTATGGTGAGGTTTTCCAGACGCTGGGTCCAACTCGAGACCTGGTTACCGGACTCGTCGCGGACCAGGAATTCCAGCGTCGGACTGACGATCGGCGCCTCGGTGACGTTGACGAGGCGGCCCTGCACGACAGCGACGCCCGTGTTCACGGCGCGGTGCCAGTTCACCTTCAAGGCCCCGATCCGCAATTCCTCAGCGGGCAAGGCGAGTTGACCGACGGCAGCGTAGAACTTGCGCATGCCCGGAAACCGCTCCGAAACCTCATCCGGATAGAGGGCGATGACGGTGCCGGCACCGCCCGCGACAGCCAGGAGCAAGAGCCAACCGAGCGTCAGGGCGATGAGGGCGAGCGGCGAGCGGCGCGAAACCGAGCGACCGGTCTTGCCAAGGATGCGGGCGTTGGCGCCGAAGTCCTCATCGACCTCGAAGTCGCCACCGAAGGGCGGGCCTTCCAACTCGGGGTCGGACGGATATTCGCCCTCGTAGCGCCGGTTGCCGTCGCCAACGTCGGCGTGCGGTCCGGCCGGAGCGCGGGCCGAGGGGCGACCGTCGATGTCATCGAGCGACGGTTCACCGGGCTCGATCGGCTCGTGCCATCGCGCGGCGCGGCCAGTGCGCGCGCTCGGGGCGGCCCTCGCGTGCTGGTCAGTCAAACGCGCCGGGACGATATCGGATGGGGAGAGACCAGCGTCCGACCGTCCCGATCGGGGGCGGTCGTCGTCGTGTTCCTCGAGGTCGGGGTCGTCATCTTCGTGGTGGACGGGGAAACCGTTCGCTCGCGCCTGCACGGCGCGGGCATTGGCGGCGCGCTCGGCGAGCCGTGGGCCGCGGGGCCGCTCGAAGCGCGGAGCCACGGGAGCTTCGCCCGCATCCGGTTCCGGCCAATCGTCTCCTGTCCGATCGTCCGGCTCGTCGCTGAAATCCTCGTCGTGATCCTCGCGGGACTCCGGGCCGGCCAGAGAGGGCCGTGGCGGCGCCGGTCGCGGGCCGGGCCGGGGTGGTGACGCTCTGCCTTCGTCCGGGCCATGCCGAACGGCAGCGACGGGGCCGACCGGAGCCGCGGGAGCCGGGGTTTCGCCAGAAGGAGGCGGACCGGCGGCTGGTTGCGCGCTGGCGGCCCGGGGGGCCGGCGGTGGCGCCGCGGCGGGTTGGCCTTCGGACTCTCGAAGGGCCAAGCGGGGCTGGTCCGGTGCCGGCTGCGGCGGCGACTTGCGGGCTGGAGCGGGCGGTGCCTCATCGATGGCAGCGGCGGCCCTGGGGGCCGGCGGCGATGGAGGGGCCGGCGGGGTGCGATCGCTGCCGGCGGCCTCGCCGGTCAGCTGAGAGGGCTCGACCGAAGGCGCGCCGACAGCCGGCGCGACGGTCGCGGTGACACCCGCTTCGGGCGAAGGCGCGGCCTTTGGAGACACGGGCGCCGGTGGCGCGGGCGGCGCCGAAGTGGTCACGACCGGCGAGGGCGCGTCCTGCACCTGGCGAGTTGCATCGACATTCGACGGCGCTTCGTTCCTGCCCACAGCGTCGGCGCCGGCCGGCGCGCTCGCTTCTTGCCCGGCGTCTTCGCCGGGGTACTCGCCCTTGCCTCGCGCACTGGTGTCGGTCGGCTGGCGCGGCTCGGGCTCACCGGAAGTGGCGGTCGCGGGCCGATCGTCGGTTCCAGCACGTGCGCCAGCGTCATCCCCGGAAGCCGATGCCGGCGCTTGGTTTTTCGGCGCGACGGGTGCTGTCGGCGGGGTTTCACCCGGCGCGAATGGAATGGGCTTCCAGACGTGCGCACACTCGGTGCAGCGGACTTTGCGCCCGACCAGCGCGTCGGCGCTCTCCACCTCGTACTGCACGCTGCAGCTCGGACACTCGATCAGCATTGTCTCGTTCTACCATCCACTCCGATCGCTCATAAAATAACCAAGAAATTGGAACGACAAAGGCGAAATGCCGGAAAAGCGATTCGTCGCGCCGCCCGGCCCGGCGAAAGAGCGGGCGGGATCGGGTCAGCGGATCGATTGAACCGGAAGAGCGGCTCGCACATAAGGGTGCCGGACGTCGGGCTGGGCAAGCTCGCCCGCCAGCAACGAGGTGGACCGTTGATCCGATTGCAGAACGTCGGGCTGCGCTATGGCCGGGGGCCGCACATCCTCAGGGATGTCGACTTCCACCTGCTGCCCGGCTCCTTCCATTTCCCCACCGGCCCGTCCGGGGCCGGCAAGACGACGATCCTCAGGCTGCTGTTCATGTCGCTGCAGCCGACGGTCGGGTCGGTGCACCTGTTCGACACCAACGTCTCGCGCGTGACGCCCGCAAAGCGCGCGCAACTGCGCCGTCGCATCGGGATCGTGTTCCAGGATTTCCGACTGCTCGACCATCTGACGACCTGGGAGAACGTGGCGCTGCCGCTGCGGGTCGTCGGAAAACGGGTCAGCGAATACCGCGAGGATGTCACCGACCTCTTGCAGTGGGTGGGCCTCGGCGACAGGATGCATGCCTATCCGGCGGTCCTTTCGGGTGGCGAGAAGCAGCGCGCCGCCATCGCGCGAGCGGTGATCGCCAAGCCGGAGCTGCTGCTCGCCGACGAGCCGACCGGCAACGTCGACCCGCAGATGGCGCGCAGGTTGTTGCGACTGTTCGTCGAGCTCAACCGGCTCGGCACGTCCGTCATCATCGCAACGCACGACTATCAGCTCATGCGCCAATTCAAGGCGCCGCGATTGGAGTTGCACGAGGGCCATGTCCGAATCATCTGACCGCCGGATTCCGCCACCCCGTCCCGTGCCGCCACGGTCTCCCGGAACGCGCCCGGCGAACGAACCCGAAGCCGTGCCGATCGAGCCCACCGTCATCAGCAGCCCGCGCGGCGAGCAGATCGACGAGCCGCTGACCGCCCGGCCGGAGGACGAACTGGTCAGCGAGCCGCGCGCCAGCGGACGCGCGCCAGCCTTCCAGACCAGCACCGGCATCGTGCCGGCCGGCTCGGTGACGGGTCGCTCGATGACCCTCGTGGTCTCCATCATGTGCTTTCTCGCGTGCCTGACGGCCGGCGCCGTCTACATGGTCAACCAGTCGGCCTCGGCCTGGATGCAGAACATCGCGAGCGAGGTGACCGTACAGGTCGAAACGGTCGGGGACGGCGACGTCGAGAAGCGGGTGACGGAGGTTGCCTTCTTCCTCGCGCGTGAGGCCGGCGTCGAAAGCGTGCGACCGCTTTCGGCCGAGGAATCCCTCGCCCTGCTCGAGCCCTGGCTCGGCAAGGGGGCAGGACTGGAGGCGCTTCCGGTGCCGCGCCTCATCGCGTTGCAGCTCGAGCGTCGCGCGCCGCCGGACCTCGACCGCCTGTCGGCCACGCTCGCCGAGCGCTTTCCTGGTGTCGCACTCGACGATCACAGGCAGTGGCAGCGCCAGATCCGAACCGTCACGCGCTCGCTGGCGCTCGGCGGTCTCGCCATCCTGCTGCTGGTCGGTGCCGCGACCACCGCCATCATCGTATCGGCAGCCAAGAGCGCGATGGCATCGAACCGGGAGATCGTCGAGGTGCTGCACTTCGTCGGCGCAACCGATCGGTTCATCGCGCACGAATTCGAAAAGCACTTCCTGACGCTCGGCATTCGTGCCGGGATCGTGGGTGCGGGCAGCGCGATGCTGGTGTTCCTGCTCATGCCCTGGCTGGTGCAGATGCTCGGCGGCGGCAGCGTCACCATGGCCGAGATCAATCGACTGGTCGGGGCCGGCGTGCTGGACCTGCCGGGCTATTTCCTGTTGGGCATCATCGTGGTCATCATCGCGGCGCTCTGCATGCTGACCTCGCGATATGGCGTGTTCGGCATCCTGCACAACCGGCCATGAGCCAGGCGGGCGGCAATTAGTGGAAATCAGCTGTTCTCGAATGACATAGGTTGAGGGTAACCTCCGAGCCGACCACGCTGCCACGGAGAGAGAGGCCAAGCGGGATGTGGCCGGCCTTCAAGTTCATGTTGCGCACCCTGGTGCTCACGGCCGTCGCGCTCTGCATCGGCTTCGTTGCGTTCGTCGCCATGCTGAGCCGCGAGCCGCCGGGCTCCATCGGAACCGCCGATGGGATCGTCGCGCTAACCGGGGGCAAGGACCGGATCGCGGTCGCCGTCGGCCTGCTGGCGGCGGGAAAGGCCAAGCGCCTGCTCATTTCCGGTGTCAATCCGCGAACCACGCAAGGCGACCTCATCCGCGTGCTGCCGGCGGCGCGCCGGCTGTTCGTTTGCTGCATCGATATCGGCTACGATGCCCAGGACACCCATGGAAACGCAAATGAAACGCGCGACTGGGTGCGGCGCGCAGGCTTCAGGCGGATCATCGTGGTGACCTCCAGTTATCACATGCCGCGCAGCCTCGCCGAACTCGGCCGCGCGCTGCCCGGGGTCGAATTCGAGCCCTATCCGGTGGTCGCCGGCGACATCGCGATCGACGAATGGTGGCGCGACGGCCAGACGGCGCGTCTGCTCGTCGTCGAGTACCTGAAGCTCTTGCCGGTGATGGTGCAGGTCGCGGTGAGCCGGTTGACCGGCTACGACGTTGCCGCGCTCGGCAGCAGCCTGTGGTCCAGCTGGTGGACGACTTCCGGCGCGCGCGTCTGATCGGCCCCCTATCGGGCGAACCTGCGGCGGCGGCGGCCGTCGCGGACGAACCCTGGCGGTCGGGCACCGACGCGGCTAGTCTCGGCGCCGGGTCCGCAACATCAGCCGCGAGGCCGCAATGCCCGTCGACGTCGAGCCCGAGGGCCTCCTCGAGCGCGCTCGCGCCATCGCTTTCACGATCACCTTCTATCTGGTGACCGCCCT
Source organism: Hyphomicrobiales bacterium (assembly GCA_016125495.1). Taxonomy (NCBI): domain Bacteria; kingdom Pseudomonadati; phylum Pseudomonadota; class Alphaproteobacteria; order Hyphomicrobiales; species Hyphomicrobiales bacterium. The sequence continues at coordinate 42,145 of WGLQ01000011.1, forward strand.
TTTCCTCATCCTCGGGGCGCCGCTGTTGCTGGCGCCGCGCCGGGTGGCAGCGTTCGGGCTGCGGGCCCATGCCCACGCCATCGTCTGGCTGATGCGCCTGCTGGTCGGAACGCGCCTCGAGGTACGCGGCCGCGAGAACCTGCCGGAGGGGCCGGCGCTCGTTGCGGCCAAGCACCAGAGCGCCTGGGACACGATCGGCCTCATTCCGCTCTTTCGCGATCCGGCCCTCGTGCTCAAGGCCGAATTGCTCGCGATCCCGGTCTACGGTTGGTTCATCCGCAAGTTCGAGATGATCCCCATCGACAGGACCGGAGGCGCAGCGACCCTTCGCGAGATGATCGCGCGGGCGCGGGGGGCCATCGACGATGGCCGGGACGTCCTCATCTTTCCGGAAGGCACGCGCCAGCCGCTCGATGCCCCATTCGAGACCAAACCGGGCGTCGTGATGCTCTATGAGCGCCTCGGGGTGGCATGCGTGCCAGTGGCCCTCAATTCGGGCGTCTTCTGGCCGCGTCGCGGGCTGCGGCGACGGGGCGGGCGGCTGGTGGTCGAAATCGGGCGGGCGATCCCGCCGGGGCTCGGGCGGGCGGAGTTCAACGGGGCGCTCGCCGAGGCGATCGGGGCGGCGAGCAACAGGCTCGTCGTCGAGGCGGTCGACGGGGCCGTCGCGCAACCCGTCCAGGCCTCGGCCGACCGGACTCCGTGAACGCGTGCACCACACAATTGTTCTTGTAACGTTTCGAGAACATTGCTTGACTCGAACGACCGACGGGCCTAGCTTGCATCGGACGGCTTTGGTCCCAGAGGGTTCGACGTGGTACGGCAAGTGATGGACCTCCCGCAGATTTCGCACGACATCTGGGCGCAGAAATACCGGCTGACGTCGGCGATCGACGGGCGCCAGGAAGGCTCGATCGGCGAAACGCACGAGCGGGTGGCCGGGGCGGTCGCACGGGCGGAGGCACCGGGTGTCCGGGTTTACTGGCGCGGGCGCTTCCGCGAGGCGCTGGAGCGGTTCGAATTCCTACCGGGCGGACGCATTCTGGCGGGCGCCGGCAGTGGGCGGCGGGTCACGCTCTTCAACTGCTTCGTGATGGGCACCATCGCCGACGACATGGCGGCCATCTTCGAGGCGGTCAAGGAAGCCGCGCTCACCATGCAGGCCGGCGGCGGAATCGGTCAGGATTTTTCCACCCTCAGACCGTCCGGGAGCCTGGTCGAGGGGGTCGGGGCCGACGCCTCCGGGCCGATCGGCTTCATGGACGTCTGGGACGCGATGTGCCGCACGATCATGTCGGCCGGGGCGCGGCGCGGCGCCATGATGGGCACTCTGCGGTGCGATCATCCCGACATCGAGGCGTTCGTGGATGTGAAGGCCGATCCGGCTCGGCTCAGGATGTTCAATCTCTCCGTCCTCGTCAGCGATGCCTTCGTGGCGGCGGTGCGCGAGGATCGGGACTGGGACCTCGTGTTCGACGGCCGGGTCTATCGGACCGTTTCGGCCCGGGCGCTCTGGGACCGGATCATGCGGGCCAACCACGCCTATGCCGAGCCGGGCGTCATTTTCATCGACCGGATCAACGAGGAGAACAATCTCGGTTACTGCGAGACGATCACGGCCACCAACCCGTGCGGTGAGCAGCCGCTGCCGCCCTATGGGGCGTGCCTGCTCGGCTCGATCAACCTCGCCGCGCTGGTGCGCGAGCCGTTCGAGGCCGGGGCACGGCTCGACGAGGGGCGGCTCGACGAATTGACCGAGACCGCGGTGCGTTTCCTCGACGACGTCATCGACGTCTCGGCCTATCCGCTCGCCGTGCAGCGCCTCGAGGCACGCCAGAAGCGGCGCATCGGGCTTGGCGTTACGGGACTGGCCGATGCGCTCGTGTTGCTCGGACTGCGCTACGATTCGCAGTCCGGTCGGGAGACCGCGGCGCGCTGGATGGCGCGGCTGCAGAATGCCGCCTACCGCGCGAGCGCCCATCTGGCGAGCGAGAAGGGCACCTTCCCGCTCTATGACCGGGAGTCGATCATGGCGCGGCCCGGCGTCGGGCGCCTTTCGGGCGAAACGCGCGACCTCATCGCCCGGCACGGGCTGCGGAACGGGCTGCTCACATCGATCGCGCCGACGGGGACGATCTCGCTGCTGGCGGGCAACGTCTCGAGCGGGATCGAACCGATCTTCCGGCTGAGCTATGCGCGGCGATTGCGCGAAAGTGGCGATCGCGTGCGGGTCGAGCACGTCGAGGATCACGCCTACAGGGTCTGGCGGCTCGGCGGGCGGGCGGGCAGGCAGCCGGCCCTCGCTGGGGCGACGGCGGAGGGCGCGGCGGGCGAGGGCGTGCCGGCGAAGGGCGTGGCGAGCGAGATCGCGGGCGGCAGCGGCCGGCCCGGACAGCGCCATGTCGGTGTGAGCAAGGCTGGCGCGAGCGAATTGCCGGCGGCGTTCGTTACCGCCGAAGAACTCAGTCCGCGCGACCACCTCGCCATGCAGGCCGCGCTGCAGCCCCACGTCGACAGTGCCATCTCCAAGACCATCAATTGTCCTCGCGCGATCGACTTTGCGGACTTCAAGGACATCTATCTGACGGCGCACGCGTCCGGTCTCAAGGGCTGCACCACTTTCCGGCCGAACGAGGTCACCGGCAGCGTCCTCTTCGCCGAAGAGTGTGGGGCGCCTGGGCTCGCGGCCAAGGACGCTGGGCCTCCCGCTCGTGCCGCGGCTGGTCCGAGGCGGGGCACGCGCAAGGTCGGCGCGCGCGGACGGGGGCCTTCCCATTCGGCGGGCGGGGCGATGGCGACGCTGGCCGCCGAGGCGTCGCCGTCGAGGAGCGCCGGACGGCCCGCGATCGGAGCGGCTGTCGACGAGGGCGGCGGGCGGCTCGACGAGGCGTGTCCGGAGTGCCGGGGCGCAGGGTTCATGAGCCGGGACGGATGCGGGTTCTGCCCGGATTGCGGCTACTCGCGCTGCGGTTGAGGCCGTGGCGGCGGAAGGCGTTGGCCGGCGAGGCCCCGAAACCGGCAATGGCGACCAGCGACCCGTGGCAGCGCTCGATCCCGCGAAGATGAACGAATATTACACCAAGGGCCATAATTCCGCTGGAAACTCTGGCTATTCCATTGCCTTGTCGATGGCCACGAACGGTGGCTCACCGACGGGGCAAAACGGGGCCGACGGACATGACAGCTCAGATCGCCGATCTGCACATCGCGCCGGTGGTCCGCCACGAGACGATGGCCGGGGCGTCCGGTCGCACGTACACGGTCCGGGTCTACCGCCTCAGGGATCTGCCGGCGATCGAAGGCGGCGTCTTCATCGCACTCGACGGCGACGGCCGGGCGCTCTTCGTCGGTCTCGCCGAAGAGACTTGCGCAACCCACAATCTCGCCCGCATCCGCTATGCCGCCGCCTCACTCGGTGCAACCGAGGTGGCGTTGCTGACGCCCGTGCGTTATGCCCGGAGCGCCCGCGTTCGGAGGTCCAGCGCCGAGGCCAGCGTGCGCCGGGATGTTCCCGGCACGCTTCGGGGACAGGCCGGGGCCAATCGCCTCGCAGCCAGTCGGAACTGGCGGCTCGAGGGTGAGCGGCTCGTTGCAACCGACCTCGAAGCCGGCTGCCTCGGCACGATCGGGGCGAGCGCGCCGCGCCTTTCGCCCGCAGCGATGGCGCTCTGAAGCGCGAGAACGTCCGAACCCAACTCTCCAATGCGTCCCCGGCCCGAAGTCGGCGCTCATCGGCGCTCGATACGCCGCCGGTAATTCGCCTTGATCTCGGCGAGGCCGCGCAGCGGGCGCGGACGCGCCCAGGAGGGCGTCGACAGGCGCAGCATGCGATGCGCCCACGAACCACCCCCGCCGTCATCACCGCGCCGCACGGCAAGACCGCGCGGGCTCGACGCCAGACGCGCCACCAGCCGCTCCAGCGATCGATCGCGGACACCGCATTCGGCCAGATGGCGCGCGGTGGCGAGTACATAATCCGTGTTCGCCCCCGAGCCACCGACGGAGGCGCTGACGATTGCATGCTGGACATCGAGCGGGAGCCGGCCGGCATACTGGCGATGCGTCGGATCGACGACGAAGGCGATGGCGTGCACGTGGCACGGACCTTCCGCGCCCGTGCCGAGCAGCTCGAGGTGGACGCGCTTCTGGCGGTAGACGCCGGTCACCTGCTCGCGGGCCTGGAGATAGGCGAGCACTTCGCGCGCGTCGGCCGGGGCAACGAAGAACGCCATGCCCTCGGTGGTTCCGCCGCGATCGAGCCCGAAGACGAGGCCGGGCCGCTCGCGCGTTCCGCGATGCACCACGGAGTAGACGCAGAGCGCGCGGTGGTGGCCAAAAATGCGGGCGCGCCTCGCCTGCTCGAAGGCAAAGCCTGGATTCCACATCAGCGAGCCATAGCCGAAGACCCACATGCCATCAGCTCCGGCCACCCTCTCGGGGCTGGCCAGTCGCGCCATCGTCCGCCACCGCGCCGAGACCGAGGCGGCCGAAATCCGGAGCGGCGGTGTCCTGGCCGGCCTCGATGATGGCCTTGCGGATGGCCCGTGTCTCGGTGAAGCGCTCGAGCAGGCCGTTTCCGTCGCCGCTGCGGATCATGCGCTGGAGCGCCGACAGGTCCTCCGAGAAGCGGCCGAGCATCTCGAGCACGGCCTCGCGGTTGTTGAGGAAGACGTCGCGCCACATCACGGGATCGGAGGCGGCAAGGCGCGTGAAATCACGAAAGCCGGAGGCCGAGAATTTTATCACCTCGGATTTGACCACGGCCTCGAAATCGGACGCGGTACCGACGATGTTGTAGGCGATGAGGTGCGGCAGGTGACTGGTCACCGCGAGCACGAGGTCGTGGTGGGCGACGTCCATGGTTTCGACCTTCGAGCCGAACGCGGTTACGAGCGCAGCGAGGCGGCCGGCGGCCTCCTCGCCTTTGCCGTCGAGCGGCGTCAGGACCCACCAACGGCCACGGAAAAGGGATGCAAATCCGGCTTCCGGCCCGGAATGTTCGGTACCGGCGATCGGATGGCCGGGGATGAATATGGCGTGCGCGGGAACGTGCGGCGAAACGTCGCGCGCGACCGAGGCCTTGACCGATCCGACATCGGTCAAGATGGCGCCCGCCCCGAGCGCGGTGGAAATCTCGGCGGCGACGGCACCGCAGGCCCCGACCGGCACGGCGAGAACGACGAGATCGGCGCCGCTCACCGCCTCGGCGGCACTCTCTGCCACCGCATCGACGATCCCGAGTTCCCGGACCATCGCGCGCACGCCCGCATCGCGGTCGTAGGCGACGAGCGAGCGCGCACCACCGCACTCACGCGCCGCCCGCGCCACGGACGAACCGATGAGGCCGACGCCGATGATCGCGATGCGCTCGAACACCGGCTCGCCGAGCCTTTCCAATCCGCTCATGAACGATCACCCGGCGCGGCGCGCGCAAAGCGCGCGAGAGAGGCCAGCAACGCCGCGTTCTCGGCGGCAAGGCCCACCGTGATGCGTAGCGCGTCCGGCAGGCCGTAGCCCGCGACCCGGCGGACATAAATCCCATCGGCGCGCAAATGCGCGTCGGCGGCCGCGGCGGTGCGACCGCCCGCGGGATCGAAATGCGCGAGAAGGAAATTGCCGACGCTCGGCGTCGACCGGATACCGAGGGCATCGAGCCCCGAGACGAGGGTGGCCATGGCCTCGGCGTTGGAGCGCAGGGAACGCGCGACGTGCTCACGGTCGCCGATGGCGGCGATGCCGGCCGCGATCGCGGCAGCCGAGATGTTGAAGGGACCGCGAATGCGGTTGAGGACGTCGGCGACGCCGGGAGGACAATAGGCCCAGCCGAGGCGCAGCGATGCCAGACCATGAATCTTCGAAAACGTCCGCGTCATCACCGTGTCCGGCGTGGTCGCGACCAATTCGATGCCGGCCTCGTAATCGTTGCGCTCGACATACTCGGCATAGGCCGCGTCGAGGACGAGAAGCACGCCCTCGGGCAGTCCGGCGCGCAGGCGTCGCACCTCGGAGACGGGAATGTAAGTTCCGGTCGGGTTGTTGGGGTTGGCGAGGAAAACGACGCGCGTTCGCGGCGTCACCCTTTCGAGGATGGCGTCGACGTCGCAATGAAGCTCGCTCTCCGGCGCGACCACGGGGCGCGCGCCGTTCGCCAGCGTCGCAATGCGGTAGACGAGAAAGCCGTGCGCGGTATGAATCGCCTCGTCACCCGGCCCGAGGTAGGCATGAGCGATGAGGTTCAGCAATTCGTCGGAACCGGCGCCACAGACGATCCGGTCTGGATGGAGGCCGTACGCGGAGGCGATCGCCGAGCGCAGAGCGCGCGCCGAACCGTCGGGATAGCGCGCGAGCGTACCTTCCCCGGCGTGATAGGCAGCGACCGCAGCCGGGCTCGGGCCGAGCGGGTTCTCGTTGGCCGAAAGCTTGATCGCATCCGGCCCCCCGCTCTCGCCCGGAACGTAGGGATCGATCTCGAGAATGCCCGCCTTGGGGACCGGACCCACCATCTCATTTCCTCCAGACCTCTTGCCGTCCCGAAACGCCTTCGCGACCGGCCAGGACGGCGCCCGCGACTGATTAAGTCGGGCCCGACGGGAAAGCAAAGAAAACGTTGACATTCAGCCCGCCGTGGCTTTGCTTCCACGCTTCGCGGTGGACCGGGCGGCGTCATTGCCGACCATTAGGCTCGCGCGGACGTCGAGAGGCCGGGCCTGCCGGCCGCCCTTCGGGGGCAACGGAATGACCATCGATAAAGCAAGCAGAATGCTCGATGAGAACGCGCACGAGCCGACCACCCGAGACGGCACGTTCACGGATGCCGACGGGCTCGCGCTCGATTGCGGGCGGCGACTCGATAGCTACACGCTCGCCTACCAGACCTACGGAACGCTGAACGTCGAGCGCTCCAACGCCATTCTCGTCTGCCATGCGCTGACGGGTGACCAGCACGCGGCATCGCGGCATCCGCGAACCGGCAAACCGGGCTGGTGGAGTGAGATGATCGGTCCGGGCAAGTCCGTCGACACGCGTCGCTTCTTCGTCATCTGCGCCAACATCCTCGGCGGCTGCATGGGCTCGAGCGGACCGAGCAGCATCGATCCGGCGACGGGGCGGCACTACGGCCTCGGTTTTCCGGTCATCACGATCGGTGACATGGTCCGAGCGCAGGTCCGCCTCCTCGATCACCTCGGCATCGACCGCTTGTTCGCCGTAATCGGCGGCTCGATGGGGGGCATGCAGGTGCTCGACTTCGCCGCCAAGCACGGCGCGCGCACCTTCTCGGCGCTCGCAATCGCAACGGCCGCCCGCCATTCCTCGCAGAACATCGCCTTTCACGAGGTCGGCCGGCAGGCGGTGATGGCGGACCCGGCCTGGCAGGGCGGCAGCTACCTCGAGCGCGGCGAACAGCCGCGCAAGGGCCTTGCCGTGGCCCGCATGGCGGCGCACATCACCTATCTCTCGGACGAGGCGCTGCACCGCAAGTTCGGGCGCAACCTGCAGCAGGGCGGCGCCGTCGGCTTTTCCTTCGATCCAGATTTCCAGGTCGAAAGCTACCTGCACCACCAGGGGTTTCGCTTCGTCGACCGGTTCGACGCCAACAGCTACCTCTACATCACTCGGGCGATGGACTATTTCGATCTCGCCGGGGAGTTCGGGGGAACGCTCGCCAATGCCTTCAAGAAGGACACGCCACGCTTCTGCGTCATCTCGTTCACCAGCGACTGGCTCTATCCGACGCGCGAGAGCCGGGCGATCGTGCAGGCGCTGACGGCGGTGGCGGCCGACGTAAGCTTCGTCGAAATCCGCTCCGACAACGGCCACGACGCCTTCCTGCTGAACGAGCCCGACCTCTTTGCGACGGTGACCGGCTTTCTCGAGGCCGGCGCGCGCATGCTCAAGATCGCGCCCGCCGGGCAAGAGGGCGAACGGTCGGGACAGGGCCGGCCATGACGCAAGGTGGGCAACCGGCTGGGAGGCGGGTGCACGGTGCGGGGGATCGATCGATGCAGATCGCAAGTGCCAAGCGGCGCACGGACCACGACATCATTGCCGATTGGGTCAGCCAGGGGGCGCGGGTTTTGGACGTCGGATGCGGCGACGGCGCGCTGCTCGAACTCCTGGCGGAACGACGGGCGGTGGTCGGGCGCGGACTCGAACTCAGCCGGGAGGGCGTGACCAAGAGCCTCGCCGCCGGCCTCTCGGTGATCCAGGGCGACGCCGACAGCGACCTCCAGAACTACCCAGACGACGCCTTCGACTTCACCATCCTCAGTCAAACCATCCAGGCGACACGCGCGCCGGACAAGGTGGTCGGGCATCTCATGCGAATCGGGCACCGGGCCATCGTCTCGTTCCCGAACTTCGGACACTGGCGGGTTCGCGCCCAGCTCGGATTCAAGGGGCGCATGCCGGTCAATCCGAGCATTCCCTACGAATGGTACGATACGCCGAACATCCACTTCTGCACGCTGCTGGATTTCGAGGACCTCTGCCGCAAACTGAACGCGCGCATCGAGCGAAAGGCGCTATTGGACGAGTTCGGACAGCCGATCTCGGGGGTCGTGCCCTCCTTCATGCACAACCTCATGAGCGCGTCGGCCATCTTCCTCATCGCGCGGAGCTGAGCGCCTTGCCACACCGCGCCCGAGGATCGAGGGCGCCGCGCGCGCCAGCCGTTTGGCGCGCGCCGAAGGGACGCAACCGTGCACCTCGCGCCAGGGCCGTGGCCGGCGTTCCCCGCACAGGGGCGATGGTCTGCTTTTGCGCTTCCGCCAGAACGACCCCCGTGAAGGCCGGCCAGAAGCGTTGGCCGAGCCGCTCCCACGTCGGAGCGGAGCCGCGCACCAGCGACCAGCGGAGCGGCGGAAACGCCAATGCCGACGACCAGGACACCGGTTCCAGCAGCGCGGCGCGCAAGAGCCGCTCGAGCTGGCCACGGCTGTACGGCCGGCCATGGCCGAAGGGCGTCGAATCGAAACTCGCCCAGAGGCCGGCACGGTTCGGCACCACGAGCAGGATGCTGCCCTCCGGCGCCAAAACGCGCCAGAACTCGCGAAGCAGTTCGTGCGGCGCCTCGGTCATCTCCAGGCCATGCACGACAAGGATGCGATCGATCGAGGAATCCGCGATCGGGAGTTGGTGATGGGCCGACAGTAGCGTGGCGTGCGGCGGCTCGGGCGGCCAGATGACGGCGCCCTGCTCGGCCGGCATGACGGCCGCCAGCGTGTGCGCCTCCTCGCGGAACATGCCGAGATAGGGCGTGGCGAAGCCGTAACCGACCACGCGCTCGCCGGCGACACTGCGCCAGCGCGTGCGGACCCGAGCCCCGATCAGCCGCGAAACCGTGCGACCGAGCGGCTCTTGATAGAAGGCGATCAACTCGCTCACGTCGACTTGCATCGCGCCTCCCCCAGAGGAATAGCTCGGCCCGGCCAACACGACGCGCCGCCGGGGCCGCCGCGACGAGGTGACTGCCGCCAATCCGCCAGTGGGTTCAAGCGATCCCGAGCCCATGCTAGGCTGTGGCTCACTGCATGCCAAGCCAAGGGAGAGCGGGACCGTGCCGCAACTCGCCGTTCACCAGTTCACCTGCCGGGGCGACAACTACTGCGTGCTGGTCCACGATGCCGCCAGCGGGGCCACGGCCTCGATCGATGCGCCCGAGACGGCGGCCGTGCGCAATGCGTTGGCCGAGACGGGCTGGCGTCTGACCCACATCCTGACGACGCATCACCATGGCGACCACGTTGCCGGTAACCTCGACCTAAAGGAGGAGTGGGGGTGCGAGATCGTCGGGCCGGCCCGCGAGCGCGAACGCATCCCAGGAATCGACAGGGCGGTCGGAGAAGGCGATACCATCCGTTTCGCCGGGCACGACGTCGCGGTCATCGACACGCCGGGCCACACCAGCGGCCATGTCAGCTACCATTTCGCGGCCGCCGGGCTGGCGTTCGTCGGGGACACGCTCTTTTCGCTCGGCTGCGGGCGCCTCTTCGAGGGAACCGCCGAGCAGATGTGGTCCTCGCTCTCGAAACTCGCAAAGCTGCCCGAAGAGACCCGTGTCCATTGCGGCCACGAGTACACGCTCGCGAATGCGCGTTTCGCGCTCACCATCGAGCCCGGCAACGCCGCTCTGGTGGCCCGGGCGCGCGAAGTGGAGCGGCTGCGTGAACAGGGCCGGGCGACGCTGCCAACCACGATCGGGTTGGAGTTGGCCACCAACCCGTTCCTCAGGGCCGGCACGAGCGATGAAATCCGCGCGCGCCTCGGCCTCGAGACGGCGCGCGATGCGGACGTTTTCGCGGAAGTTCGCCGGCGTAAGGACGCAGCCTGAGCAGCCGCCCTCGTGGGTGGATTCGGGCGTCGGTGGGGCGGCGGCGGCGAATCAGTGGCCGGATCGGGGCCTCGGTCTCGGGGGTGAGCAACGGTTATCCCCGTTGTTCGGGATGTCGAAAGCGCTTGCCACCGAACTGATTCTGCACTCCTTTTTCGTTTCGATGCCGAGTGTGGCCTGAGCCGTGCTTGCTGTGTTGCCGTGGCATTCCATAAGGTCGCGGCAATGTTTCAAGTCGGGGCGAAGCGGGGTAATCCAAAATGAGGAACGGGGCTTCGGGACCGTGCCTGAGTGCGGTATTCGTAGATTACGACAACATCTATCTTTCGCTGAAGCGCAGGAACGAAGAAGTCGCCAAGCGCTTCGCCAAGGACGCCCTGCACTGGCTCAAGGAGATTGAGAGCGGACGGCTCATCACGCCCACGAACGGCCCTTCGCCGATGCTCGACCGGCGCATGGTGATGAACCGCTGCTACGGTAACCCCGTGCCGCGGCGCAACAGCCGCGACAACTCCACGGACATGAGTTCGTTCCCGTTCATCCGGCACCACTTCCTCAGGGCCGGGTTCGAGATCGTGGACTGCCCGCCACTGACCGCCCAGCTCAAGAACTCGTCGGACATCCGGATGGTCATGGACATCCGCGACTTCCTCACGCACGACACCTACTTCGACGAGTTCGTGATCCTTTCGGGCGACGCCGATTTCACGCCGGTACTGCACCGCCTCAGGGCCCATGCGCGGCGAACCGTGATCTACGCCAACGAATTCACCGCCACGCCCTATACGGCGATCTGCGACGGCGAAATCCGCGAGGAAGCGCTCATGGCGCTGCTCATGGACGGTGCCGTTCCCGAGATCACAAGCCAGCCGGTCGAAGTCGAGCCGGTGGTCTCCGTCAACGCACGTGACGCGCAGCGCCAGGCGATCGTCGCCGAGGTGGTGGATCACATCCGCCATTCCGATTCGGCCGTGCCGATCGAGACCCTCGCCGACCGGGCGCAGCGGGCGCTCGGCTACGAAAAGACGATCGGGACGGGTTGGGGTGGCCACGGCGCCTTCCGCACGTTCCTGATCGAGAACCTGCCCGCCGAAATCCGCCTGACCACACAGCCGCCCTACCTCGCCTTCGAGCCCGGGCGGCATGCCGACCCCGAGGCACAGCCTGCCGCCAGCCCGGCGAATGCCGGGGCCCCTGCGTCGCCGCCCGCGCAACCGCGCGTGGACGCCGTACCGGTTTCGGCACCCCGGCCGCCCGAGGCCGCGCGTTCCGAGCCGGCGAAGTCGGCCCCTCCCGCGACCGGAGCGAACAACCCGGCGGGCGGTTTTGGAATGCAAGGCTCGCGCTTCGACGTTCCGCCTTCCCAGCCGACGGGGGCCGTACCGCCGCCGCAGCGGCCGCAAGCGGCCTCCGGCCAAGCGGCGACGGCACCGGCGCCGAGCAGCGCGGCGGTGCCACCATCACAGCCGGTGCGAAACCAGAGTTTCGATGCCAAGGCGTCCATCACGCGGATTCACGAGGCTTGTCAGGCACCGGCTCTCTCGCCGGCACAGTATGGGCAGCTGTTCGAGGCGCTCGCCGCCGAAATCAAGGCGAGCGGGCTCAATGGCGCCCAGACGATCACGAACATCATGAACCGTGCCCAGGCGGTGGGCCTTACGGTGCGCCGCGACGACGTTCGTTTCGTGCTCGACGTCGTGAGCGAAGCGGACCCGTGGTTCGAGCAGGGCGCGTCGGCCGTGCTCTTTGCCGGGCGTTTCCGGAACTTCGTCGTGGCCCGCTGCCGGACGCAGGGACTGACGCTCTCGGCCCAGGAGATCGATCTCATCGATGCCTGGTTCGCTGGTGGCGCGCTGTCGCGCTCCGACACGCGGCCGAGCGAGCCCGTGCGTGCGATGCCACCCCAGCAGCCCGCGGTCGATCCGGTCGGCCAGAGCGGCGGCTATGCTCCCGTTCAACGCACCGCCTCCGGCAATCCGCAGGAGCCCCATCAGGGCGAGCCGTCGCGACGGGCGAACGAAGAGGAGGTCGACCGTTGGTGGACCCAGGAAGAGCGCCGGCAAGTTCCCGAACGGGCGAGGCCGGCCGCTGCTCAGGGCTACGGCGGTGCTGCCTATGGCGAGCCGGAGGATCTTGCCTCGGCCGACTTCGGGCAGATGCCGCGCATCGTGCGCTCGCAGATGGGGCAGTGACCAGGGCGAGCCCGTGCGGCCTGCGCGCGGGGCGGTGGCAGGAGCCAACGAATGGGGTGGGCGCCGGAAGGGGCCCGCCCCGTTTCCGTTTTCGGCGGAGCGGTACATCCTGTCGATGGCCGGGGAGGAGACCGCGGCTTTCTCAGGCCCGAATTCGTGCCCCTGGCGAGCGCCGGATGCGGCGCGATCGACCCGAGCAGGTTAGCTGTGATGGTTTGCGGCAGTCGAAGCGGTCAGCGCGTCGGAACGGGCGTCTCGCCGCGATAGTCGTAGAACCCGCGCTGAGTCTTGCGTCCGAGCCAGCCGGCCTCGACGTACTTCACGAGGAGCGGGCACGGGCGATACTTCGAATCCGCGAGCCCTTCATAGAGCACCTGCATGACCGACAGACAGGTGTCGAGACCGATAAAATCGGCGAGTTCGAGGGGGCCCATCGGGTGGTTGGCGCCGAGCTTCATGGCGCGGTCGATCGCCTCGACGCTGCCGACCCCTTCATAGAGCGTATAAACCGCCTCGTTGATCATCGGCAGCAGGATGCGGTTGACGATGAAGGCCGGAAAGTCCTCGGCCACCGCCGACGTCTTTCCAAGACTGTCAATGAAGGCGATCGTCGCCTGGAACGCCTCCTCCTCGGTCTGGATGCCGCGAATGACCTCGACGAGTTGCATCAGCGGCACCGGATTCATGAAGTGCATGCCGATGAATCGCTCGGGCCGATCGGTTACCGAGGCAAGGCGCGTGATGGAGATCGAGGAGGTGTTCGAGGCGATCAGCGCACCCGCCTTCAGGCTGGGGCAGAGCTTGGTGAAAATCTGTCGCTTGACCTGCTCGTCCTCGGTGGCCGCTTCGATGACGAGATCGACGTCGGCGAAATCGGCATAGGAGCCAGCATAGGAGATGCGTGCGACAGCGGCGGCGGTCGCAGCCTCGGCGACGAGCCCCTTGGCGGCCTGTCGACGCATGTTGCGCTTGATGGTTTCGAGTGCCGCGTCATAACGCTCGCGGGTCAGGTCGTTGAGCCGGACTTCGTAACCGGCGATCGAGGCGACATGGGCGATACCGTTGCCCATCTGGCCGGCACCGATGATGCCGATGGTGCGGATATCGACGGGTCCTTTGGGGCGGTCGCTCATGTCCTATCCATTCCCAACGGGTATTCGGCGAGAGGCCCACGTCCACCGACCGAGCCGGCGAACGCGGGCCGCCGCGTCATGCCACCTTTTTCAACTCGGCCTCGAGTTCCGGCAAAGCCTTGAAGAGGTCGGCGACCAAGCCGTAGTCGGCGACCTGGAAAATCGGCGCCTCCTCGTCCTTGTTGATCGCGACGATCACCTTGCTGTCCTTCATGCCGGCGAGATGCTGGATGGCCCCGGAGATGCCGACAGCGATGTAAAGGTCGGGTGCGACGACCTTGCCGGTCTGGCCGACCTGATACTCGTTCGGTACGAAGCCGGCATCGACGGCCGCGCGGCTCGCGCCAACGGCGGCGTTGAGGAGGTCGGCGACGCGCTCCAGCAGAACGAAGTTGTCGCCCGATTGCATGCCGCGACCGCCCGAGACGACGATCTTGGCGGACGCCAGCTCGGGGCGATCCGAGCGGGACAATTCCTCGCGCACGAACGACGAAATCGCGATCGGGGCCGGCGCCGAGGCCGTCTCGACCGGCGCCGAGCCACCTTCCTCGGCCGCCGCGAAGGCGGCAAACCGGACCGTGACGACGCGCTTGCCGTCGGTCGTCTGGACGGTCTGGATGGCGTTGCCGGCATAGATCGGGCGCTCGAAAGTGTCGGGCGCCAGCACGGCGGTGATGTCCGAGACCTGGCCGACATCGAGCAGGGCGGCAACGCGCGGCACGATGTTCTTGGCCGAGTTGGTGGCGGCAGCGACGAGGTTGTCGTGGCTCGACATGAGCCCGACGACGAGGCTGGCCATCTCTTCCGCGAGATGCCGCTCGAGGTGCGCGGCTTCCACGAGGATCACCTTGGCGACCCCCTCGAGGCGGGCGGCCGCATCGGCGACCGCGCGGCAGCCGTTGCCGGCGACCAGCACATGCACGGGCGCGCCCATGGCGCGGGCGGCGGTGAGGGCCTTGGCGGTGGCGGGATTGAGGGCCGAGTTGTCGTGCTCGGCGATGAGAAGGGTTGCCATGGTCAGATCACTCCCGCCTCGTTACGCAGCTTGGCCACCAGTTCCTCGACGCTCGCCACCCGCACGCCCGACTTGCGGGCCGGCGGCTCCACGGTCTTGACGATGCGCACGCGCGGCGTGATGTCGACGCCGAAGTCCTCCGGGGACTTGATGTCGAGCGGCTTCTTCTTGGCCTTCATGATGTTGGGAAGCGCGGCAAAGCGCGGCTCGTTGAGGCGCAGGTCCGTGGTCACGACGGCCGGCATGTCGAGCGCCACGGTCTGCAGGCCGCCGTCGACCTCGCGCGTGACGTTGAGCTTGCCGCCCTCGACGGCGATCTTGGAGGCGAACGTGCCCTGCGGCCAGCCGAGCATCGCGGCCAGCATCTGGCCGGTCTGGTTGCAGTCGTCGTCGATCGCCTGCTTGCCGACGATGACCAGTCCCGGCGCCTCGGCTTCGGCGACCTTGCGCAGCAGTTTGGCAACGGCGAGCGGCTCGACCAACTGATCGGTCTTGATGAGAATGCCGCGGTCCGCCCCCATGGCAAGGGCCGTGCGAATCGTCTCCTGCGCTTTCTCGGGCCCGATGGACACCACGACGATCTCACTGGCCGCGCCAGCCTCCTTCAGGCGGATCGCCGCCTCGACGGAGATTTCGTCGAACGGGTTCATCGACATCTTGACGTTCTCGAGCTCGACGCCCGAGCCGTCCGCCTTCACCCTGATTTTCACGTTGTAATCGACAACGCGTTTGACCGGCACCAGTATCTTCATCAACGAGTGGCTCCCAGACGCCCGTGCATCGCGTCTTCGCTGACCGCCCCACCAGGTCCACACCGCGCCCACAATCACCCGGCCCACGGGACCGAAATGCCCGAGCGACAGGCCTTTTGTTGCACGTGCGAAGAACGCTCGCGAACCTAGCTTCGCGGTTTGTTACAAGTCAATGTCGCATTTGGCGCCCGCACCGATGGTGACGGGACCGGAGCGACCGACCTTCAACTACACGACCCCACCCGGACGGTCGAACAGCGGAACGCCACGACGGCGCATGAAAACGACAAGGATCGCGCCGGCAACGAGCCCGCCGACGTGCGCCCACCAAGCCGTCTGATCGCGGGCGATGCCGGTCTCCAGCACCGAGGCGTAAGCCTGCACGAACTGAAACAGGATCCACGCGCCGAGCGCCCAGAACGCCGGGATAGAAAGCGGCAGGACACGCGCGACGAGCACCCAGAGGTGCACCCGGGGATGAAGCATGAGATAGGCCGCGACGCAGCCCGAGATCGCTCCGCTCGCCCCGATGAGCGGCACTTCCGAGCCAGGCATGACATAGGTGTGCAGGAGGCCGGCGAAGATGCCGCACAGCAGATAGAAAACGAGAAAGCCGAAGTGGCCGATCGCGTCCTCGACGTTGTCACCGAAGACCCAGAGGAACAGCATGTTGCCCCCGATGTGCATCAGATCGCCATGCAGGAACATGTAGCTGACGAGCGTCCACAGCTCGGGAACGGGGATCGCATCGAAGCGATCGGCGATCGGCGGGCCGGCAAGCACGTCCGCGACGAGTTCGCCGGGCACGACCGCGAAGGACGCCGCCACGATCGGGCTGACACCCGTCGAGGTCAGCACGAAGATCACCACGTTGAGCGCGATCAGGCCGATGGTGACGTACTGGAACGGAATGACTTTCAGTCGATTGACGTCATGGATCGGCAAGAACACGGCCGCTTGCTCCCTCGATGCCGGGCTCGGACGGGGCCACGATAGGCCCATGCGCCGCTTTGCCCCCGATACCTCCTGGCCCGCCCCCCCTATAGCGACCTCAGGCGCCGTTGTCGCGGGTCTTGCCGGGCACCCAGAGCGTATCACCCGAGCCCTTGGCGTTCACGTAACGGCTGGCCACGAAGAGGAAATCGGAGAGTCGGTTGACGTAATGCAACGCCGCCTCACCGACCGTCTCGCCGGGCTGATCGGCCAGCTCGACCATGCGCCGCTCGGCGCGCCGGCAAACGGTGCGCGCGACATGGAGATGAGCGGCAGCGAGGGTTCCGCCCGGCAGCACGAAAGAGCGCAAGGGCGCGAGGTCGGCATTCAACTCGTCGATCTCTCGCTCGAGGCGGGTCACCTGTCCGGCCAATACGCGCAACGGCTCATAGGCGAGCGGCTCGCCGGTGTCGGGCGTGCAGAGGTCGGCACCGAGATCGAAAAGATCGTTCTGGATGCGCAGCAGCATGGCCGCCAGGGTCGGCCACTCCGCCTCGAGGGTGAGGCGCGCGACACCGATAGCCGCATTGGCCTCGTCGACGGTGCCATAGGCCTCGATGCGCGGATCGTACTTCTTGACACGCCGACCGGTACCGAGACCGGTTTCACCGGCATCGCCGGTGCGGGTGTAGATCTTGTTGAGGACAACCATGACGGGGCTCGCAAGCTCGATTGAAGGGATGTGATGGGATCGGACCGCCGCTGGCGCCGGTGGCCATGGGTTGCGCGGCCCAGGGCGCCGTTCAGCGACCCGAAACGAAAAGGGCCAGCATCAGCAGCAGGATGGCGATGAACTGGAGGCCGACGCGCCAGCGCATCAGCTGCTGGCTGAGGTTGGCGCTGCCGTTGCGCATCATGTTGTAGAGCCCCATCAACAGGACGATGGCGACGGCTCCGACGGCAACGGTCGCAACGGTGCTCATGAACTCTCCTGTGCTGGCGGCGTCACGATCGGGCGGCATCGCGGCGATCGTATGGAACTGCGGCCGGTTCCAGGCAGCGCAGACCGGTCAGGAACGCGCCAGGATGCGGTCATAGATCATGCGCGGCATGTAGCACTTTGCATAGGCCGCGAAATAGGTGGGGAAGGTGACGTAGTAGCGCAGCTTCGGGCGTTCGGCCTCGAGGGCATGAACGAGCTTGGCCAGCACGGCCTCGGGCGGCAGCTTGAAGCGCTGGTTCCCCCCGGCCTCCATGGCGGCGAGCCGTGCCCGATAGCGCTCGGCATGCGGCGAGGAGGCAATCGCGATGTTGTCGCGCAAGGCCGCGAGGGCGGTCGACAGGAAGCGGCTCTCGATGGGGCCGGGCTCGATCAGCGAAACGGAGATGCCCGTGCCCGCCAGCTCGTGACGCATCGCATCGCTCAAGGCCTCGAGAGCATGCTTGGAGGCGTTGTAGGCGCCCCGATACGGTGGCGATATGAAGCCGAGGACCGAGGAGCACTGCACGATGCGGCCAGTGCCGTTGGCCCGCATGGCCGGGATCAGACGGCGCGTCAGATCGTGCCAGGAAAAGAAATTGACCTCGAACTGATCGCGAAGCAGCTCAGGCGTCAGGTCCTCGACCGCCCCAGGCTGGCCATAAGCTGCATTGTTGAAGAGACCGTAGAGGCGGCCGTCTGTGAGTTCGAGTGCGCGCTCGGCGCAGGCCGCGACACTCGCGGGATCGCGCAACTCGAGGGCGATCGACTCGAGGCCTTCGGCCGCGAGGGAAGCGAGATCGGCTTTGCTTCGGGCCGTGGCGAGAACCCGCCAGCCGCGGTTGCGAAGGCCGATGGCGGCGGCGCGGCCGATGCCGGTGGAGCAGCCGGTGACGAGGACGGAACGGTCGGGTGGCTTGGTCATGCGCGCGGTGTATCGCCAGCGGGCGGGCTTGGCTAGAACCGTTGCACGAGGAGGCGTCCAACGGAGACTGGGCGATGACAGGTGGTGGCGGCAAGAGCACGAAGGGCTGGAGCATCGAGAGCATGGCCGCTCAAGGCGGCGGTGGAAGTGATCCCGTGACCGGTGCCGTGGTATCGGCCATCGACATCTCGACGACCTATCTGCGCGATCCCGACGGGGGGTATTCGAGCGGCTATGCCTACGGGCGCGCCGACAACCGCACTGTGCGCCAGGCAGAGGCGGTGATCGCCCGGCTCGAGGGGGCACAAGGAGCACTCGTCTTCGGCTCCGGCATGGCGGCGGCAACGGCCCTATTGCTTGCACTGGAGCCTCCGGCGCACGTGGTGGCGCCCAAGGTCATGTACTGGGCGCTCCGGTCCTGGCTGGTCGTGGATGCGCCACGGCACGGGATCACGACGACCTTCGTCGACAATCACGTCGAGGCGCTCGAGGCGGCGGTTCGCCCGGGCGAGACGCGCGCGATCTGGCTCGAGACGCCGGCCAATCCACTCTGGCAGGTTTGGGACATCGCGGCCGCCGCTGACGTCGCCCGTCGCGCGGGGGCGATCCTGGCGGTCGATTCCACCGTGGCGACACCGGTCCACACCCGGCCGCTCGTGCTCGGCGCCGACGTGGTCATGCATGCCGCGACGAAATACCTCAACGGGCATTCCGACGTGATCGCCGGCGCACTGGCTTTCGCGCGGATGGATGGGCTCGGCGAACGCGCTGCGCATCAGCGCAAGGTGCTCGGGGCCGTGCTCGGACCACGCGAGGCGGCGCTGCTCATCCGCGGTATGCGCACGCTATTCGTCAGGGTGCGCCGGCAGTCAGAGACCGCACTCTGGCTCGCCGAACGTCTGGCGCGCCATCCGGGCGTCGCCGAGGTGCTCTATCCGGGACTCGCGGGCGACCCGGGGCACGAGGTGGCGCGGCGTCAGATGCAGGGCGGCTTCGGCGGCATGCTCTCGATCCGGCTCAGGGGCGGCGAAAAAGCGGCGATCGCGGCGGCGGCCGGCGTCCAGCTCTGGCAGCGGGCAACCTCGCTCGGCGGCGTGGAGAGCCTGATCGAGCACCGCGCCAGCATCGAAGGGCCGGATACGCCCTGCCCAAGCGACCTCCTTCGGCTGAGCGTCGGGCTCGAGGACGGCGAGGACCTGCTGGGCGACCTCGTTGCGGCGATCGAAGGCGCCATCTGAGCCGCTCCGCCCAACGGCGGTCACTTTCGGGCGTCTCAATCGGTTCCGGTGGGTTGGAAGGGACCGGGGGGACGACATGGGCATGGGTGCGTCGAAGTCAGGCGAGGCACAGGGCGCCGTCGAAAGCAACGCCGAGGTGGCACGGAACGCCTCATCGTCGGCGGGCGGCTGGATCGCGGCGGCGGTTTCGGCGGTGGCGCTCGTCTTTTCCGCCTTCAGCCTCTACGAAAGCACCTTCAAGCAGGCCGACCTCAGGCTCTTCGTCTCGCCGGTGATCGAGTACAGCCATCCCGGCAGGGGGCCGTTCGAGGTGTTCCAGGTGCCGATCACGATCGCCAACCGGGGGGCGCGAGCGGCGACCGTTCTGGCCGTCGACCTCGATGTCGAGAACCCGGCGACGGGCGAGCGCAAGCGCTTCTATGGCGCCTCGATCGGCAAGTGGCGCGACGCCAACCAGGGTACCACGCCGCTCTTTACGCCGATCGCGGTGGCCGGCAACGCAGCCTTTTCGGGCGAAATCCTTTTTTACACGCGGCGTGGCGAGGAACTCAATCGCGTGACCAGCCAGGAGGGCGGCACCTACCGGCTGAGGATCAGCGCCCGGACCACCGCGAGCAGTCCGCTCGCCATCGTCGGGCAGGACGAGGAGAACGGCCTCATCTGGACCAGCGTCGAGATGGAAATGGTCGAGCTCGACTACCGCGCCTTCAACAACGGTGGGACGCTGGCGCTCTATGACACGGCATTCAAGGCAACGGCGGCGACACCACCCAAGACTGGCGATGGAAACTGAACCGCCCGCCCCGATGCACTTGCGGTGTTGCATTGCCCGCGCGGTCGTGGCCCGATAGCGGCGACCATCCGTCGAGCCAACATCGGGAGCCCTTCCATGCGTTCCAATCTCGGGCGATGCCTCGCCATGGCCTTCGCTTTCATCACGGGAGCGTTCGCTCTCGCGCCCGCCGCCCATGCCCGCTGCAACGAGCTGCGGCTCGAACGGTTCCTCGAAAGCCGCTTCTTCCGCCTGCCGGCCGAGCGCAAGATCCAGCGCTATGCGGACGAGATCCTGCGCTACTACGACGACCGCAACATCTCGAGCCGCGCCGTGCTGGCCAAGATGCAGGACTGGGAGGACCGCTGGCCCGACCGGATCTACAAGTTCATGCACATCCACGACTTCGAGGAGACCGAGGATCGCAGCGCCTGCCGGGTGACCTTCGACTACAAATTCCTCGCCTACAGCGACGAGCGCGATCAGCTCTCGGCCGGCGTCGGGCGCACGACGCTGGTGCTCGCCGATCTCGATTTCGACGAGCGCATGCGGATCGTCGCGGAATGGGGCAGCGTGCTGTGTCGCGGTGTGCGCGCCTTCGAGAAAGGGCGCTGCTGATGGCGAGTGGCATGGCGGCGGGTCCGTCGCAGGGCCGACTCGCCGGCCATACGGCCATCGTGACGGGGGCGGCCTCGGGGATCGGGCGGGCGATCGCGATACGCTTTGCGGCGGAGGGCGCCTTCGTGCTCGGCTGTGATCTCGGTCGTGAGCCGCGCGGCGGAGGGCCGGCGACCGATGACGTCATCCGCGCTGGAGGCGGTGCCGGCGAACTCGTGATCGCCGACGTTTCGCGGTGGGAAGACGTCGCCGGCCTCGTCGCACGGGTCGCCGACGCGCACGGCCGCCTCGACATCATGGTCAACAACGCCGCGATCGGCGAAGGCGGGCGGCTGACGGAGACGAGCGAGGAGGTTTACGACCGGGTCATGGCGGTCAACCTCAAGGGCGTCTTCCTCGGCTGCAAGGCGGCGGCGCTGCAGATGCTGGGCCAGGAGCCGCGCGAGCACGCCGGCCAGCGCGAGGTGCGCGGGCGCATCGTCAATATTTCCTCCCAGCACGGCATGATTTCCTCGCCCGGTCACCTCGCCTATGGGGTGAGCAAGGCGGGCGTCGTCTACATGACGCGCCAGATCGCGGCGGACTATGCAAGGGACGGCATCGTCTGCAACGCCGTCGCGCCGGGGAAAATCCTCACCGACATGGGCGGCTTCGTGCCGACCGAGGCGCAGCTCGCCTATTCGCGGAGCCGCACGCCATGGCCGCGCCTCGGGCTCGCCGATGACGTCGCGAGCGCAGTGCTGTTCCTGGCGAGCCCCGAGGCCACCTACATCACCGGCGAGAATCTGATGGTCGACGGCGGCTGGATGGCGAGCTGAGGCAGGCGGGCGCCGGTGCGGGCCGGCGCTGGCGGTCAGCGCTGCGACGTTTGCCAGTTCTCCGCCACGTAGAAGGGCGCGTTCGAGGGCGCCAGTGGATCGCGGCCGCGGATCGCGTCGGCCATTTTCTCACCGATCATGATGACGCTGGCATTGAGATTGGCGGTGATGACGGCCGGCATGATGGAGGCGTCGACGACGCGCAAGCCATCGAGGCCGTGCACACGTCCCGAAGGATCGACCACCGTGGCCGGGTCGTCGGCGCGACCCATGCGACAGGTGCCGCAGGCGTGGTAGGCCGGCTCCACCGTTCGGCGGATGAAATCGTCGAGTTCATCGTCGGTGACCACGTCCGGTCCCGGAGCGATCTCGACGTCGCGGTAGGGATCGAAAGCCGGTTGCGCGAATATCTCCCGCGTGAGGCGGATGCAGGCGCGCATGTCGATCCAGTCGTCCTCCTGCGACATGTAGTTGAACAGGATGCGCGGCTTGTCCTCGGGCGCGGGGGAGCGCAGGCGCACCCAACCGCGGCTCTTGGAGCGGAAGGGACCGATATAGACCTGGTAGCCGTGGCGGTTCGCGAGCTTCTGGCCGTCGTAGGAGACGGCACCGGCCATGAAGTGGTACTCGGCGTTGGCGTAGCGAACGCCGGCCCGGGTGCGGATGAAGCCGCAGGACTCGAAGTGATTGCTGGCGCCGAGGCCGTCCTTGAAGAGCACCCAGCGTGCGCCGATGAGAAAGCGCGACCAGAGCCCCATCCGGCCGTTGAGGGTGATCGGCTGCTTGCAGGCGTGCTGGACTCGCACCTCCATGTGATCCTGAAGGTTTTCACCGACGGCCGGCAGCGCGTGGCGGACCTCGATGCCGTGGGAGCGCAATTCCTCAGGGTTCCCGATGCCGGAGAGTTTCAGGAGCTGCGGGCTGTTGATGGCGCCGCCCGCCAGGATCACCTCACGGCGGGCCCGGGTGTGCACCTCGCGCCCCGCGCGGCGATAGCGGATGCCGGTGGCACGGCGACCGTCGAACGTGACGGCGGTGGCGAGGGCGTGCGTTACGAGGCGGATGCTGCCACGCCGCATGGCCGGCTTCAGGTAGACGTTGGACGCGCTCGCCCGCCGGCCATGGCCCACCGTGCGGTCCATGCGTCCGAAGCCCTCCTGGCGATAGCCGTTGTAGTCCTCGGTGCGCGAATATCCGGCCTGGACGGCCGCCTCGACGAAGGCGCCATAGAGCGGGTTGTCGCAGGGCCCGTTGGTCGTCGCCAGCGGCCCGTCGCCGCCGCGATATTCATCCGCACCGCCGGAAAAGCTCTCGGCCCTGCGGAAATAGGGCAGGACGTGGCGGTAACCCCAGCCGGTCGCGCCGCTCTCCTCCCAGCCCTCGAAATCGAGCGGGTTGCCGCGCACGTAGACCATGCCGTTGATGGACGAGGAACCGCCGACGACCTTGCCGCGCGGGCAGTTCATGCGGCGCCCGCCGAGATGCGGTTCGGGCTCGGTCTCGTAGAACCAGTTGTAGCGCGGCATGTTCATCGGGATGGCGAGGGCGGTCGGCATCTGGATCCAGATGCTGGTGTCCGAACCGCCGGCCTCGAGGAGGAGAATGCGCGTGCCGGGCTCCTCGGAGAGGCGGGCCGCGAGAACGCAGCCTGCCGAGCCGGCCCCGACGATCACGTAGTCGTATTCATCGGTCATGGAATGCCGCCATTCCCCAAGCGGTCGACGCTCGTCGCGCGAGACTGGCACGAGGGCCCGGCGGCTCGCAACACCGGACCCGGGGAATCGAGCGACCGGTTGCCCGCCGGTCAGCTCGAGGGGACGTCGAGCTTGCGGGTCAGGTTCTCGAACTCGCGGCGCAACTCCTGGTCCTTGAAGATCTGCTCGAAGCCGGGGGCCTCGAGCTGCTGGATCGCCTCGAAGGAGGTGGCGGCGTCCTTCATGAGCTGGCGGAGCTGGAAGCTCGCCTCCACGGTCTCATAGGTGTTGTCGGCGATCCTGAGGTCGCGCAACGCCTTCATGCGGGCATTGGCGAGCTGCTCGCGCTGCTGGAGCAGGTAGCGGCGGTAATAGGCCGCGACGTCGCGGGCGAACTCCTGGCTCCGCAGGTTCGATTCGAGTGCGCGCTGCTGGTCGGGCCGGTTGCGCTCGGCGAGCAGGCGGCGCGTCTCGCGCATTGTCTTCTTTATATCGCCCTCGATGGCCTCGAGGCGCGGCAGGTACATCGTGTCGATCTTGCCGATGAGCGAATCCTGGGCGTGCACGAGCATGGCAAAGAGGGCCGCGTGCATGGCGAAATACTTGCGAGCCGCCGCGACGTTGTCGCCGGACGCGCGCACGAGCTGGCCGAGCTGCTCGTCGATGATCTTGGCGGCGTTGAAGGTGGCGACCAGCTTGACCAGATCGCTCGAGAGCACGCTGTCGAGCAAGAGGTCGAGCTGCTCGGGCGACATCTCGATGCCGGCGGCGCCGAGCGAGGAATGGATCTCGACCTTCGACTTGGCGATGTCGTCGTGGTTGGCCTGGATGCGCGCCTCGAGGTCGGCGATCTTTTCGCCGAGCGTTGCGACGGTGTCGGCGAGGATGCCGGGAAGCAGCGAATCCTTGGGCGCCGTCAGCTGCTTTTCACGCAGCGCGACGATCTGCTCCTCGATGTCGCGAATGTTGCGGCGGCGCTCCTCGACCGTCTTCTGCATGTCGACGATCGGCACGTCGGTGACGATGCCGAGGGCGGAATCGAGCAGCTGGCGGATGCGCTTGTCGCGATCCTCGCGCGTTTCGGTCCAGATCGGCGTCACCAGGAAATCGTCGTTCGAGGGCAGCTTGCGGGCGTCCTGGCGCTCGCCGGCGACATCGCGCAGCACCTCGTCGATGGCGCTGAGGAGCTGGCGGGCGCGCTCGTAGTTGGCATCGCCCGTGCGCGGGTCCGGCGCATTCGTCGGCGGGAGTTCCTCGACGGTCGCGGGGCTCTGCTGTTGGGCCTGCACCGGCTCGGCGAGGCCGGCGGGCAGCAACAGCGAACCGGCAAGGAGCGCGGCATGCGCCAGCGAGCCTGAACGACCATAATTTCCGGCAATGCCGAACCAATTCCGCATGATCGGGCCTCCCGCCTTCGACAACTCTGCAATATAGGATCATTGAGGCGTTTCGACGATCCCTTGCAGGAAATGAACCGTTCGGGCGCGCCGAGACACCTTCGTTCAATGGAAGGGTCAGGACGATGAGGGGCTACGGCGGCGATGGGGCAGGCGATATCTTCGAGCCTCGCGACCCCGATTTCGAGCTGCGGGTGCGCCGGAGCTTTGCCGCACAGGCCTTCATGGGCCATCTCGGGGCCGAACTGACCCTCGTTGCGCCCGGCGCGGCCGATATCGCGATGGCCTTTCGCCCCGAATTGACCCAGCAGCACGGTCATTTCCATGCCGGCACGACGACGGCGATCGCCGATTCGGCGGCCGGCTATGCCGCGCTCTCGCTCTTTCCGGCCGGCACGGGCGTGCTCACCGCAGATTTCACGATGAATCTGCTGCGGCCCGCCGGCGGCGTGCGGCTCGTTGCCGAAGGCCGCGTCATCAAGAGCGGTAGGACCATGACCGTCTGCCGGGGCGACGTCTTTTCCGAAGCGGCGGACGGGGCGCGCCGGCACGTGGCGACCGGGCTCTTCACAATGATGCAGCTGGCGGGCATCAATGACTGAGGCGCGCGCGGCGATACCCCAAGGAGGACGCCCATGATCCGCAACGACCTGCCCATGCTCGATTTCGACCTCGGCGAGACGGCGGAGATGCTGCGCGAGACGGTGCGTGGCTATGCAGCCCGCGAGATCGCACCGCTCGCCGCCGAGATCGACCGAAGCGACGAGTTCCCGCGCCAGCTCTGGCCGGACATGGGCGCGCTCGGGCTGCACGGCATCACAGTGGAGGAAGAGTTCGGCGGCTCCGGGCTCGGCTATCTCGAGCACTGCATCGCCATGGAGGAGGTCTCACGCGCCTCGGCGGCGGTCGGGCTCAGCTACGGCGCGCACTCCAACCTCTGCGTCAACCAGATCCGGCGCAACGGCAACGAGGAACAGAAGCGCCGCTACCTGCCGAAACTGATCTCTGGCGAGCATGTCGGCGGGCTCGCCATGAGCGAGCCGGGGGCCGGCTCCGATGTCGTCTCCATGAAGCTCAGGGCCGAGAAGAAGGGCGACCGCTACGTGCTCAACGGCACGAAATTCTGGATCACCAACGGGCCGGGCGGCGACGTCATCGTGGTCTATGCCAAAACCGACCCTGCGGCCGGCCCCAAGGGCATCACCGCCTTCATCGTCGAGACCTCGATGCCCGGCTTCTCGGTCGCCCAGAAGCTCGACAAGCTCGGCATGCGCGGCTCGAACACCGGCGAACTCGTCTTCACGGACTGCGAGGTGCCGGCCGAGAACGTGCTCGGCACGGTGGGGGGCGGCGTTCGCGTCCTGATGTCGGGGCTCGACTACGAGCGGGCGGTGCTGGCGGCGGGGCCGATCGGCATCATGCAGGCGTGCATGGACGAGGTGCTGCCCTATGTGCACGAGCGCAAACAGTTCGGCCAGGCGATCGGCGAGTTCCAGCTGATGCAGGGCAAGCTCGCGGACATGTATACGACGATGAGCGCCTGCCGGGCCTATGTCTATGCGGTGGCGAAAGCCTGCGACCGCGGCCAGACGACGCGCAAGGATGCGGCCGGCGCCATCCTCTATGCGGCGGAAAAAGCGACCTGGATGGCGCTCGAGGCGATCCAGGCGCTCGGCGGCAACGGCTACATCAACGATTATCCGACCGGCCGGCTATTGCGCGACGCCAAGCTCTATGAAATCGGCGCCGGGACGAGCGAAATCCGCCGCATGCTGATCGGCCGCGAGCTCTTCGCCGAGACGGCTTGAGGGTGGGGCCGAGGCGGCTCGAAGGAGGGGAATGGGGCGGTGCCAGCCCCTAATCCTCCAACTCCCAGTCGTAGAGCAGGAAGGGGCGGGGCGGCTCGCCGTCGGGGACGGCCGCAAAGCAGGCCTGGGCGGCGGCATTGTCCACCTCCGTGCCGAGCCAGGCGTAGGCACAGCCACGCTCGCGCGCGATCTCGACGAGGGCGCCGGTGAGGCGCCGGCCGATGCCCTTGCGCTGGAAGGCGGACGAGACGCCGACTTCGTTGATGAACATCTGCGGACGCTTGTCGGGGTGGAAATACTCGAAGGCCGAGGCCATGCCGACGACGAGGCCATCGGCGATGGCAACCACCATGAGGTGGCGCGGGTCGGCGAGGAAGCGGGCAAGCTCGACCGGGTCGATCGGCCCGTCGAAGACGTCCGGGTCGAGGCGATCGAGGCATCCGGCGTTGCCTTCGTCGAGGCGGAGAATGCGAACTGTCATGAACGATATATAGCGCAAGGCCCTGGCCGAAACACCAACCGGGTGACATGCAAAACCCCGCCCTCGTCAGGCGGGGTTCTGAATTCAGGGCCCTTTGTTCACCAAGCGCCCCGAAGGCGATGTGGCTCAGGCCTTCGAGGGGTCGTCCTTCGCTTTGTCGCCGCCGATGGTCAGGATGTCGACCCAGTTGCCGGACGCATCACGAACCAGGATGCCGCCCTCGTCGAGGTCGACGCCGAAGCGATTGGCGCGTATGCGGCGCCGTTCGTCCATCGGCGAGCGCCCGAGTGCTCGCGCCGTCTCGTCGCCGGGCTTCCTGCTGTCGGACATGTTCACCTCCTTGTCCGCGTTCACGTCCGCTTGCGTGCCGGGGTCTTGGCGAGCCGCGCCTCGAGGGCGGCGATGCGCTCCTCCTGGCGGATGGCGTGGAGCGTCAACTCCTCGATGCGCGCGAGGAGACGCATGGAGAGATCGGCCAGTTCGACGCCATCGCGCTCCATCTCCGCACCCGCCGGCATGCCGGGCAGATGACCGTTCGCGCCGATGAAGTCGCGGACCTCGGCGAGCGGGGCCAGCCGGTGGCCGGCCTCGAACACGTAGTCGGCCGCCTTCAGCGCCTTACCGCCGAGCTTGATCTCGCCCTTCTCGCCGATGATCTCGACGGTCTTCTTGCCCTCGGCGTCGAAAGCGCGCAGGGCGCCGGAATGGGCCTCCAATTCGACGCGCATGCGTCCGTCCGACGTCGTCAGCATGATGTCGCCGTCGTGGCCGTTGCCGCCGCAGGTGATGTTGCCGAACTCGCCCTCGAGATTGATGGTGAGGCCGCCCTTGGCGTCCAGCATGCGGATGTTGGCGTTGTGGCCGTTGCCGCCCATCTGGATCGCCGCGTCGCCGCCGTCGATGTGGATGGTCTGCTGGTTCTTCTCGTCGAGCATGGCGATGTCGCCCTGGGCGCCGTTGCCACCGAGCAGGATATTGCCCTCCCCGCCGTCGAGATGGATGGTCTGCAGGCCCTTGACGTGGAGCAGCGTGATGTCGCCCTGGGTGCCGTTGCCGCCGAGCGTGATGTTGCCCTCGCCACCGTCGATGTGCACGGTCTGCTTGAACTTCTCGTTGAGCAGCGAGATGTCGCCCTCCGCGAGATTGCCGCCGAGCGTCAGATTGCCATCGCCGCCGTCGAGGTGAACGGTCGGCTTGCCGCGCCCGTTGAGCAGGACGATGTCGCCCTGGGCGCCATCGCCGCCGAGGGTGATGTTCGCCTCGCCGCCGTCGATGTGGAGGGTCTGTTTTCCATCGGTGTTCAGCAGCGTGATGTCGCCCTGCGAGCCGTGACCGCCTGCAATGAAGTTGGAATTGCCGCCGTCGATCTGCACGCAGAGCTGACTGTCCGCGTTGTGCAGACGCACGAGGCCGTTGGCCCCCGAGCCACCGATGTCCATGGTGCCGGCTGGGACCGCCGAGGACTTGCCACGGGACTTCTTCGACTTGCCTTCCTGATCGCCATTCGACTTCGACATGTCACTCTCCGTTTCGATGCGCGCCCGTCGGTCGGCCTCGGGCTCGATGCTGCTCCTGGATCCGCCACTGCGCCCGACCCGTCGGCGGCGCGGCGCACAGGCATCGATCTAAGGCGGCTTCATTGCTCTTTGTAGACGGAACACCCGAAACCGGACGCAGAAATCGATCACTAGCGTTTACCACCTCGGCCGCCGCGATGGCGCGAAGGCCAATGGTGCGGTCACCGCAAAATCGCCTTGAAGGGCTTCTAGCCGCATGCGGCATAACTCAGTTTCCTATGAGGCATCCCATGCGATCCAACTCAATCGGCAGCGGCGTCAGAGCGGCAATGGCAGCCCTCGTCCTCGCGGGAACCGGCACTCTGGCCATGACGACGACGACGACGCCAGCCCAGGCCATCCTCAGCCAGTACGGCTGCTACAAGGTGGTCGGCGCTTCGAGCCTCAACGTGCGCAAGCGGGCCTATTCCCGCTCCCAGGTGGTCGGCGTGATCAGCCGGGGCGAAGTGGTCGGCAAATGGAAGCGGTTCTGCGCGCTGCGTGGCTTCTGGTGCCCGGTCGAATCGTCATCGGGCATCACGGGATGGGCGGACAAGCGCTTCCTCGCGGAAGTGAGCTGCCTCGGGCAGTAGGACCGAGCCGGTCGGAACCGGTGGTGTGGGTGTGAACCCGCCCGGTTCCGCCGGCACCGTCGCCGAGCCTGCCGAAGCCATTGCGCCGGATCGCCATTTGCTTCATCGGAGGGGTGGCCCGGCGCGGTGTCGCGCCGCGCTCGAACCGGTTCGGGGGATCGAATGACGAATGCACCGAGGCTGACGTCCCAACAGCTCGTCCAGGAGGCGCGGGCGCGCATAGAGGAGATCAGCGCCGAGGACGCCGTGCGCATGCATGGCCGCGACGATGTGGTCTTCGTCGACGTGCGGGACGTGCGCGAGCTGGCGCGGGAGGGCTGGGTGCCGGGCAGCTTCCATTGCCCTCGCGGCGTGCTGGAATTCTGGCTCGATCCCGAGAGCACCTATTTCAAGCCGATCTTCGGGGAGCCGAAGCGCTTCATCTTCTATTGTGCCGCGGGCTGGCGCTCGGCGCTGGCAACCGACACGGCCCAGCGGATGGGCCTCGGGCCCGTCGCCCACGTCGTCGGCGGATTTGCGGCCTGGCGAGCCGCGCAGGGGCCGACCGAACGAAAGGACGGCTGACGCCAGCACTCCGGGCCAGCGGCAATGGCCGGGGCAGTCGCGTCACGCCGGAGGCGCAGACCAGTGGATTTGCCCGCGTTTGCGAACTCCATGTGTTGTTACCAATTCCTTAAGCTGCAATAATCCAGGCCGATCCCTGGCACGGGTCTTGAACAGCGCTCGCCATTACTGGCCAAGCGGCAACGTGCCAACCATATCGCGGGGCAGATTGCACGTCGCCGAACCCCGGCCGGTTCGTACGCAAGGGGCGATATGATGAAACTTCAACGGCTTCGTTGCGCGGGCGCACTGGCGCTCAGCGCTGTTCTAGTGGTTGGCTGCACGCCAGAAGGGGACTTCACAAAGGCGCCCCTCGAGATCGTCGACGAGTCGCGACCCGCCCCCATCCTGACCAATGTCTACGTGGCGGCGCCGACCGATGCCGCCGCACTCGGCGCGGCCGTCGAAGAGGCCGTACCGACGGAAATGGTGAAGGTGCGGCAGTGGGTGGCCAAGGCGGCCTGCGTGCAGCGCGGCAACCGGCGCCGTTGCGGGAACGTGCTCGTGGAAGGCGGCATCCGCCGTGCCGGGGCTGCCACCTTCGAGGCCGCCGGGCGCTCGTTCATCGTGCGCGTGCCGCTCTCCTATGCGTTCGAGCTGAGCGGCAGCGGGCCGGCCGGCGATCTCGCGGACACGGTCACCGGGACCATCGGGGCAAGCGCCGAATTCGACATCACGCTCGCCGAGGGTGGTCGCATCGAGGTCTCACGCAGTCCCAGGATCGCCTATGAAGGGGCAACCAAGGTCGCTGTGTTCGATGGCTCGCTCGATCTCACCGGACGCCTCAAGGCGGGGCTGGAGTCGCGGCTCAAGACGCTCGGCGCGGAACTCGAACGGGCCATGGATCCGAGCCCTGCGCGCGAGCTTCTCGCAGAGGCCTGGCGCCAGCTGCACTATCCGGTCCGGGTCGCCGAGAACGAGGAATTGTGGCTTCGCGGCGCGCCGCGTGCCGTCCACTTCGCCGGCCTCCTCGGGTCGGGTTCCTCGCTCGGAGTGCGTTTCGGCATCGAAACACCGATGACCACTTTCGAGGGTGAGCGTCCGCTGCCGCTCATCCCCTTGGCGCTGCCCGACATCCAGGCCGAGCCGACCACCGAGATCGGCTCGCGGCTGACGCTGCCGGCAAGGCTCGGCTACGAACGCCTCGCCGAGCGCTTGGCCAAGACGCTGCCGGTCGGCACGCGGCTTTCGCCGCAGGACGCCGAGGCCGGCCGGAAGATCGACATCGAGGTCGGCCAGCACCGGCTCTTTCCGGCCGGCGGTCGCCTCGGGCTCGAGCTGTCACTCGAGGTCGAACTCCAAGGCGACTGGAGTCCGCGCAAGGGTCGCGCCTATATGGTCGGGTTGCCGCGCGCCAACGCCGAAACGGGTCGCCTCGAACTTGCGTTCGCCGAATACACGGCTCCCGTCACACGCCCCGATCTCTTCGTCGGCGGTCGCTTCGTGCTGCCTGAGGAGCCGATCCGCGAGGCGTTCGCGAGTGCCCTCGACCTCGATCCGTCACTGGCGTTCAGCGATCTGCTGTCGGATGCCGCCGACCGCTTCACCGTCGGCCTCGGTGCCGGACTGCTGCTCAAGGGCACGTTCGAGCGGATAGTGGTCGAACGTGTCCAGCCGGGACAACAGGCGCTCGAGTTGACCGTCGTTCTGGTGGGCGATCTCATGGTGAGCCCCGCACGCGCGGCGAACGCCGAAACGGTCGCCGCAAAGCGCGATGGCACCACGCAGGGGACGGCGAACTGAGCCGTGCAACGCGGGAATTCCCGTCGATCGTGATCGGATGTAGGTGACAGGGCACAAGCTCGGCGCAAGCTGCAGGCAAGGAGCCGCCATGTCCCGCATCGAGACGAAGATCAACCGCCGCTCGCCGGAATTCGCGCGAAACCGCGACACGATGAAGCAGCTCACAGAGGAACTCGACGGGCTGCGCGCGCTGGCCGCGCTCGGCGGCGACGAACGATCGCGCCAACGCCACGTCGCGCGCGGCAAATTGCTGCCGCGCCAGCGCGTCATGCGGCTGATCGACCCCGGCAGCCCCTTCCTCGAGCTTTCGCCGCTCGCCGCCAACGGCCTTTACGGCGGCGACATCCATGGTGCCGGCCTCATCACCGGCATTGGCCGGGTCGCCGGGCGGCGGGTCATGATCGTCTGTAACGACGCCACCATCAAGGGCGGCACCTACTATCCGATGACGGTCAAGAAGCACCTCAGGGCACAGGAGATCGCGCGCCAGAACCGGCTCGCGTGCATCTATCTGGTCGATTCGGGCGGCGCCAACCTGCCGCACCAGACGGAGGTTTTTCCCGATCGCGAGCACTTCGGGCGGATCTTCTTCAACCAGGCGCGGATGTCCGGGGCCGGCATCGCGCAGATCGCCGTGGTGATGGGCTCGTGCACGGCCGGTGGAGCCTATGTGCCGGCGATGTCGGACGAGACCGTCATCGTGCGCAACCAGGGGACGATTTTTCTCGGCGGCCCGCCGCTGGTCAAGGCCGCAACCGGGGAGACGGTCTCGGCCGAGGATCTCGGCGGCGCCGTCGTGCACACCGAACGCTCGGGCGTTGCCGACCACATCGCGGAGGGCGACGAGCATGCCCTCGAGATCGCGCGGCAGATCGCGGCGACGCTGCCCGCCTCGGACAACGGCGACCTCGACATCGCGGAGGTGAACGCGCCGGCCTATCCGGCGAGCGACCTCGATGGCATCGTTCCGGTCGGGCTCGCGACGCAGTACGACGTTCGCGAAGTGATCGCGCGCCTCGTCGATGCCTCGCTCTTCGACGAATTCAAGGCGACCTACGCAACGACGATCGTCACGGGCTTTGCCCGCATCGAGGGCGTGGCCGTCGGCATCATCGCCAACAATGGCATCCTCTATTCCGAGAGCGCTCTCAAGGCCGCGCACTTCATCGAACTCTGCGTGCAGCGCAGGCGGCCCATCGTTTTTCTCCAGAACATCGCCGGGTTCATGGTCGGTCGCCAGTCGGAGGCCGGCGGGATCGCCAAGGACGGGGCGAAAATGGTGACGGCGGTCGCGTCGGCGGACGTGCCCAAGATCACGGTGGTGATCGGCGGATCGTACGGAGCGGGCAATTATGCCATGTGCGGGCGGGCCTACGAGCCGCGCTTTCTCTTCATGTGGCCCAACGCGCGCATCTCGGTGATGGGCGGGGAGCAGGCAGCGAGCGTGCTGGCGACGGTGCGCCGTGACAACATCGAGGCGGGTGGCGGAGACTGGAGCGCCGAGGAGGAAGAAGCCTTCAAGGCACCCATCCGCGAACAGTACGAGCGCGAGGGCCATCCGCTGCACGCCACGGCCCGGCTCTGGGACGATGGCATCATCGCGCCCGGCGAGACCCGGCGGGTTCTGGGCCTCGCGCTCGGCGCGACGGCCGGCGCGCCGTTCGGCGAGACGCGCTTCGGCGTCTTTCGCATGTAGGCAGAGGCACCGGGGGGCCGCAGGCAGGCGGACGGCCCCGAGGCTCAATTCCTCTCCTCGAGGAGGCGGCGGGCGATGACCTGCGCCTGGATCTCGGCCGCGCCCTCGAAGATGTTGAGGATGCGGGCGTCGCAGAGCACGCGCGAGACCGGATATTCGAGCGCGAAACCGTTGCCACCGTGGATCTGGAGGGCATTGTCGGCCGCCGCCCAGGCGACACGCGCGGCGAGCAGCTTGGCCATGCCCGCCTCGAGATCGCAGCGCCGCCCCTGATCCTTCTCACGTGCGGAGAAATACGTGATCTGGCGGGCGACCATGACCTCGACCGCCATCATGGCGATCTTATCGGCAACGCGCGGGAAGGAAATGATCGGCTTGCCGAACTGAGCGCGTTCGCTGGCATAACGCAGCGCGAGATCGAGCGCCGACTGGGCGACACCGACGGCGCGCGCCGCGGTCTGGATACGGGCCGCCTCGAAGGTCTGCATGAGCTGCTTGAAACCCTGCCCCTCCTCACCACCGAGGAGGTTTTCGACCGGCACCTCGAAGCCGTCGAAGGAAATCTCGAACTCCTTCATGCCGCGATAGCCGAGCACCTCGATCTCGCCACCGGTCATACCGGCGGCGGGGAAGGGATCGGCATCGGTGCCGCGCGGCTTTTCGGCCAAGAGCATCGAGAGGCCGCGGTAGCCCTTCTCATCCTGAT
Organism: Hyphomicrobiales bacterium; assembly: GCA_016125495.1. Taxonomy (NCBI): domain Bacteria; kingdom Pseudomonadati; phylum Pseudomonadota; class Alphaproteobacteria; order Hyphomicrobiales; species Hyphomicrobiales bacterium. Next base: position 76,127 of record WGLQ01000011.1, read on the forward strand.
TCGTGCGCACCAGAAGGGTCATGAGGTCGGCGCGGACCGGATGCGTGATCCAGGTCTTCTGGCCGGTCACACGGTAGACGTCGCCCTCGCGCAGGGCACGGGTGCGCAGGGAGGCGAGGTCGGAGCCGGTGTTCGGCTCGGTGAAGACCGCCGTCGGCAGGATCTCGCCCGAGGCGATGCGCGGCAGCCAGCGCGCCTTCTGCTCATCGGTTCCGGCCCCAAGGATCAGTTCGGCCGCGATCTCGGAGCGCGTGCCGAGGGAGCCGACGCCGATATAGCCGCGCGAGAGCTCCTCGGAGACGACGCACATCGATTCCTTGCCCAGCTCGAGCCCGCCGTAGGCTTCGGGGATGGTCAGCCCGAAGACACCCAGCTCGCTCATGCGGGCGATGATCTCGAGCGGGATGTAAGCATTCGCGAGATGCCAGTCGTGGGCGTGCGGCAGCACTTCGGCGAGGCAGAAGCGGCGCATCTCGGCACGCATCGCGTCGTAGGTTTCGTCGAGGCCCGCATCACCATAGGTCAAGGCACCGTCGCTCGCGACGATGAGTTCGACGAGGCGGGCGCGCTGCTCGGGCGTGTTGGAAGAGCGGACCAGCCGCTCGACGGCCGGCGCGCCGAGGGGGCGCGCGTCGTCCGAGGTAAGCCCCAGGTCGTGGAGGCGCACGATCTCGCCCTGGGACATCGGGATGCCACCCGAAAGCTGGGCGAGGTACTCGGCCGCCGCGATGCCGGTGATGAGTGCCTCGATCTCGCCGAAACGGCCCTCGGCGTTCATCCGTCGCGCGTAGCCCGTCATCTGGCGCAGCGCCTCGACATAGGTCGCGATCCAGGCGAGGCCATGGGCGGCCCGCTGGTGGCGGTCGAGGAGGCCAGCGTCGGGGCGGCCGTCACGCGCAACGAGGCTCAGCACCCGCTCGCGCGCGCGCGCCAGGACTTGCTCGGCCGCGGAAACCGCCTCGCCGAGGTCGTCCAGCAGATCCGGGACCGCGCCTCCGCTCCGGGTCGCTCGGCTCGCTGCGCTCATGGTCCTGTCTCCCTCGCCTTCGCTCGCGCGCCTCCGAGGCCCGCACGTGCGGTCCGCGCAAGTCCTCGATACGGCTCCGAAAGCTCATATGCCGGGTCGCCGCCCGCCGTCAGCCACAAACTATGTCAATGGGGACGAATGGCGAGTCGTCAGGGTCTCACCCATCAGAGGCGCTCATCCTCCGGCCCGCGCAGGGCCCGGATGAACCGGCGAACGAGCCCCACCCGCGCCCGCTGGCGCGAGACCACCATGGGCGGGCTCGGCTGCGGTGGTAGTCCGGACTGGCGGCGCACACTGTCGATCCTGCTGTTGTCGTCGAGCCGCTCGGCGTGGCGGACGATGGTGACGGTTGCCTCGCCGACCTCGCCGCGCAGCATGGCGCGACCGTCGGGCTCCTGTTCAGCGCGGGTGGCGGTGGGGCCCGCTCCGCGCAGCGCCGGAGAATCCGTTCGCCTGGGCACCACGTTTCCGGAGTTCAACGTCGTGCCAAAGGCCGACCGGGAGGTCGGCTGCGCCGTGCGGTCGGGCGCAACGGAAGCGGCGGCTGGCAGGCCGGACGTCGGACCGGGCTCGCGCCGCTCCGCGATTTCCTGCGACCGGGCAACGGATTGCCCGCTCGGCGGCGCGGCCGCCGAGGTGGTAGCGGTCGTCGGCACCTCCTCCAGTGCAACGTCGGGCGCGGCGTCGGAAGGTTCGACCATCCACTCATCAGCAAAGACCACCCGGACTTCGTCATCAGCCCGCGCTTCTTCTGCAGGCTCATCCCAAGTCGTTTCGACAGCGGCGGTTTCGCCAGAGGGAGCCCGAGGCACCGCGACCAGGTCCGCATTGACGATCGATGCGGCGGCCACAGCGGCGCTGACGGCTGCGCTCGTGGGCCGATCGGACGGCACCGTCGGCGTTGCTCGGTCCGGATGCGGTTCAACTTGCGGGGTCCCGACCGCCTCGAGCGGTTGCGCATCGGGCCGCGCAGCCTCTGCGGGCATCTCGAACAGATCCGATAGGCGTGCTTCGATCGCGTCTTCGCCGTTCGCCGCGGCCAGAGCGGCAAGCAGCGCGGCACCGCCGGCCGGGCGGATCGCCTCGGGGGCGAGCGGGGTCTCGAGCCAGCGCGCGGGCGACGGTGCCTCGACAGCGACCTCGGCATCGGCCACCGCAACAGGTGCAATGGCATCCGATCGGCTGGCGGGCGGCGATTCGGACGGGGCGGCGATCGCCGCAAGGCCGTTCGGCGCCGGGACGACGGCCACGGGCTCGCGCGGGGTGGTGGCGAGCCGCACCGAAGGCTCACCGTCCGGGCGCGTCACGAGCCGGATCGGCGGGCGCCGGTCGAAATCCGTCGCTCCGCCCGCCGCCAGGATGGCTGACTGTTCAATCCAGCACTCGCGGGAAATGCGCGGGCCGAGGCCGAGGGCGCGCCCAACCTGCAACACGTCCTCGTGCCGCCAGCGCGCGATCGAGGCGAAGCGGTCGATCCCGAGATCAGCGAGCGCGGTGGCGAGGGCAGGGTCGATGCCGCGAATGCGGGTGAGATCGTCGGGAAGCGGCGTCGAGACGGTCGGGGGTGGCGCGGCCGCGACGGTTGGATCGATGGATTGCGCGATCGGCGCGTGGCCAGCGGCGTCCGCGGCGGCATCCGCCAGTGTGACATGGATGACCGGGACGGCCGGGTCGGCCTCGTCAACGCTCGCGGCAGGGGCCGGGCCAGACGAGGCCTCTTCGACGGCGGAGGGAGCAACTTCGTTCCGCAGGCCGACCACGACCCTCGGGCGTTCGAGAACGGCAACGGCCCGATCGAGCGCGACGAGGCGGGCATAGGACCCGACACTCGACAATTCGGCGACCAGGCTGGAGCGCAGGCGCTGCGGGTCGACCGCTTCGAGCGCCTCACCCGCCCCCTCGCGCGCGTCCAGCTGATTGAGCGCCCGGTAGGCCGCAAGCCGCGAAAGCTCCTCGGCGAACTGCCGGCGCGCCTTGCGCATCCGGCCCAGCAGCTCCTCGATCCGTTGCACCATCGTGAGTGCGCCCCATTCCAGTCCTTGCCGCCGGGCCCATTGTTGCGCCCCATTGCGGCCATTTTAGAGACCGTTCGGCCCGTCGCCCGCCCTTCCGGCAGGCGGCGCACCACTAGGTCATGGCGCAAAAAACGGGCCAGAACGCACGACCCCGGCAATCCCGATGCTCAAGTCGCGCGCTGCGGCCGGCGGCCTACCGAGCCGAGCAGAATCGAGGCGACCACCAGGGCCATGCCGAGAAGTTGCATCGGCAGCAGTCGTTCGCCGAACAGCACCGCCGCCAACACCGCCACGACGACCGGCACCATGTAGAACAGCGTCGCAACCTGGGAAACCGCGTTGCGGCGGATCAACTCCAACAGCAGCATGATCGCCCCGATCGACAGCACGATGGTCAACCAGCCGAGCGCCAGAATGAACTCGCCGGTCCAATCGATCCGGCCGGTCTCGAGTGTGACGGCGGCGAGGCCCGTCAGGCTCAGCGCGCCGAGGTACTGAAAGAGCGCGCCCATCCTCAGGTCGGCGGCGGCGGGAAATCGCTTCTGGGCGATGGTCCCGAGGGTGATGCCGCAGAGCGAGGCAATCGACGCGGCGAGCGTCGCCGGCGTGATCCCATCGGCCATCGTCGCGGCGCCGGCGAGCACGCCCGGCCCGAGCACGAACGCGATCCCGAGGAGTCCGAGCACGATGCCCGCGATCTGGCGACGCGACAGCGCCTCGCCGAGGAGCGGCACGGCGAGGGCCGCGGTCAGTGCCGGCTGAAGGCTGGCAACCAGGGCCGAGACACTGGCGGTGAAGCCGTTGTCGATCGCCCAGTAGACACCGCCGAGATAGACGCCGTGGATCGCCATGCCGATGACGAAGGCATAGACGGCGACCTTGATACCCGGCCACGTCAGGCGCAGCGCCAGGACCACGACGAGCAGGATGGCCGCGACGATCGCGAAGCGGAGAGCGAGGAAGGTGAAGGGCTCGGCGTGACCGAGTCCCGCCTTGGCGCCGATGAAACCCGTCGCCCAAAGGCAAACGAAGATGGCTGGCACGAGGCGTAGGAGCATAACTCGGGCCTGTCGGTTGGGGCCTGTCGATCGGGACCGGCCGGCGAGATCGGGCGATGCGGCGATAGGCGCGGTGGGGAACTGGCGGGGCGACCGGCGAGCCCTTCCATCTGCCACAGCCGCCGGCACGCGTCACATGCAATATCGGCGGGGGTGCCGGGTGCCACCGGGATGGCTCGCGCGGCACGACGTCGTGCCGGGCCGCGCCAATGGGTGAGCCGCGCGGCGCCGCGATGGACCGGCGGGTTGGCTTGGCTCGGGAAACTGCTAAGTCTATTGGCCGATCGGACAGCCTCGACGGGTGACACACCATGAGCGGACACGGCTATCAGAAGGGGCGGCTCGACCTGCCATTCGTCGGCATCTCGACCTTTGGCAAGAACCCCTATGTCGGCGACTGGTCGGCGATCGAGGCGGACGTCGCCGTGCTTGGCGCACCATTCGATTTCGGCACCCAGTGGCGGGCCGGCGCGCGGTTCGGGCCGAGGGCGATCCGCGAGGCCTCGACGCTCTTTTCGTTCGGCCACGCGGGCGCCTACGACCACGAGGACGACGTGACATATCTCGAGGCGGACAAGGTGCGGATCGTCGACATCGGCGATGCCGACATCGTGCATACCGACACCCTGAAGAGCCACGCCAACATCGAGGCCGGCGTTCGGGCCATCCTCTCGGCCGGCGCGCTGCCGGTGGTGCTCGGCGGCGACCACTCGGTGAACATCCCTTGCATCAACGCATTCTCGGACGAGGAGCCGATCCACGTGGTGCAGATCGACGCGCACCTCGACTTCGTCGACGAGCGACACGGCGTGCGCTACGGGCACGGCAACCCGATGCGCCGCGCCGCCGAAAAGCCCTACGTCACAGGGCTCACTCAGATCGGCATCCGCAACGTCTCCTCCACGGCGCGCGAGGGGTACGTAGCGGCGCGCGAAATGGGCTCCGACATCCTCTCCGTCCGCCAGTTCCGCAAGCTCGGCGTCGAAGCCGTGCTCGCGCGGATTCCCGCGGCCAAGCGCTACTACGTCACAATCGACATCGACGGGTTCGACCCCTCGATCGCACCGGGTACCGGCACGCCCTCGCACGGCGGTTTTCTCTATTACGAGGTGCTCGAGCTGATGGCCGGGCTCGCGCGTCGCGGGCACATCGTCGGGCTCGATCTCGTCGAGGTGGCACCGGATTACGACCACACCGGCACGACGGCGATCCTGGCCGCCCAGATCCTGCTCAACACGATCGGGCGCGTCATGCATGCGCGCCAGCGCTGAGGTCGAACGGAGGCGGCCAAGTCACCCCGACGGGGCACGGGGGCCGCTGAGCGTTCCATTGAGGTCACGAAAGCATGTATACTGGTCGAAGACCGTCGCCCCGTCGCGACGCGGCGGCCCGCGCCCAATGAGCAGACCGACAAGCTGAATGAAGGCCAAGACAAAATGACAGCCCGAGTCCAGCGCCGCCTCGCCGCCGTGCTCGCCGTCGACATGGTCGACTATTCGAGCCACATCGAGGACGACGAGTTCGGCACCATCACCCGGTTCAAAGAGGTGGTGAACACGATTTTCGTGCCAAATCTCAGGGAATTCAACGGCCGCATCGTCAAGACGATGGGCGACGGCCTGCTGATCGAGTTCCAGAGCGCGGTCGATGCCGTGGAATGTGCCATCGAGGTGCAAACCGAAATCGCCCGCCGCAATGCCAAGCTGCCGGCGCGCGAGCGCTGCGAGTTCCGGATGGGTATAAACCTCGGCGACATCGTCATCGATGGTGACGACATCCTCGGTGACGGCGTCAACGTCGCCTCGCGGCTCGAGACTCTGGCGCCGCCCGGCGGGCTCGTCATTTCCGACATCGTCTATCGAAACGTGCACGGCAAGATCGAGGTGCGCTTCACCGATCTCGGCACACAGAACCTCAAGAACATCGCCAAGGCGATCCAGGCGTTCGTTGCCGTGCTCGACGAAACGACGCCGACGAGGGCGACCAACGCGATAGCTGGCGCGGCGCGCGAAGACAGCCTTGCCGCGCGGCTCGACGAGGCGCAGGCAGACCTCGAGGCCGACGCGTCGCGCAGACCGCCAGATGAGGACGATGGGCCTTATGAGGACGAGCCCATGGACGGGCGCCACACCGGCACCACCGACCAGCGGGCCGCGCCGCCACCGCCGCGTGGCCGTCATGCGCAGCCCTCTCGCTTCGGTAGCGGCCTCGCCACCGGTAGTGCGATCGGACTCGCCGGAATCGCGGCGGTTTCGCTTCTCGCCTGGTGGTTCTGGCCATCGATGATGGACGACGGCGACCGCGGTGGCCGTGGCGCGGGCGCGATCGTTGCCGAACGAGGCACCGCGCCCGGGCGGGAGGCGACCACGCCGGCCGGCGCGACGGGCAATCGGGCGAGTGAAAGCCCGTCTGGCACGCCAGCGTCCGAGGCTTCCGGCGCCACTCCGGCCGCCCCTGGAGGCGCACAGGGCGCGGGCCGCACGACGAACGCCGGCGCACCCGGCGCCAATGACCTCGGCGCGGTCCCCGGGCTGCCACCGGGGCTCGCCGGCTCGACCACGCAGGGCACTACCGGAGGGGCGAGCGGCAGCAACACGGGGCGCGCGACTGTCCAGGCGCCTGCGACGGTGCCTCCGGCCCCGACGACCAGTGCGCCATCGATTGCCGCACCTGCCGACAACCGCCCGCAGAACGGCACGGTCGCCGACGGCGACGAGTCACAGTCCGGCAGTACGGGTACGCAGGGTGGGGATGCCCAACCGGCCGTCGACGGCGGCGCCCGGACGGTGGCGAGCGCCGATGAACCGCGTGGCGGGGCGACCGGCACGACCGGCGGCGAGACCGACAGCGCGAGTGGCTCAACGGGCGAGGGCACGAGCGATACGGCGAACACGCAAGACGCCACGGCCGCGACCGACGCCAATGGCACGCAGACCGATGCCGCGAACCAGCAGGCCGAGGCCAGGGTGAGCACGGCGTCATGCCGACGTCAGCACGCCGGGAACATCGTGCGGCTCGGCGGCGGGGCGGACGACGACGGCCGCACGCCAAACAATGCCGCCTGCGCCGAGGGTCCGGTCTACATCGCCGATACCGCGGGCGGCTGGCGTTCGGTGGAGATGGACGGACAGCCGCTGGTCGCGCGCGACGTGCACAGCACGGTCTCGGCCCGTGGCCCGCTTCTGGTGGCTCTCGACACCCAGAACCACCTCGTCCTGGTCTATTCGCGCTCGCCCAGCCGGATCGTGACATCCGGCGGTTCTCGTAACGCCATCGTCGCTCAGGACCGCGATGGCCGGCCGATGAAGGTGGCCTCGATCCGCCGGCTGGCGGCCGGGGGCAACATTTCGTGGGGTGGCACGCTGCAGCTCGAAGTGCGCACGACGGACGGGCGCAACTGCTCGATCGCGGCGGGACCGGACGGCCTCTTCACCTGGCGCGGTTGGTCCTGCTGATCGGGGGTCCGGACGCGCGTTCGTCCGTCGGTGAAGCGCTCAGGTGGCATCGCCGGCACGGGGCTGGGCGGGCAACGGCCGGGCCTTGCGCACGGGCGGCGGGGCGGCCATCGCCTTGGTGGCCAACCGCAAATCTCGCAATTCCTCGCCGGTGAAGACGTAGAGATCGCGCTTGGACGTGCGCATCGCGATGGTCCAGACACGCGGGTCGACACCCATCTCCACCAGATAATCCTGGCAGACCGCGCTGATGCGCTGCGCCTCGGCGAGCCCGTCCTGGAGACTGCCGATCGCGGTCGCGGTCGTGTAGACCTGATGCACACCGATCCAGGCGGCCTCACTGGCGACGCGATCGATGCCGCCGGCGAACGCAAGCGGACAGGAACTCGCACAATAGCCATTGTCGGTCACCCGTGTGGCCAGACCACGCTTGCGGATCAGTCGACCGAGTTCCAGGGCATCGCGCACCGAGCCGCCCGGCGAGTGCAGAACCAGTGTCGTGACACGGCCGGGGTTGGCTTCGAGAAAGCGCTCGAACTCGCTCGCGGCACCCGGTTCGATGCGTCCGATGGCGGTCGCCCTGCCCTCGGCGCCGAGGTAGAAGGCGAGCCGGCGCTCGAGGTTGGAATCGTCCTGATCGGTCGGCACACCCGGCAAGACGGGGCGCGCGCGATCGCGGCGCACCGGCGCGCTTCTCGGCAGGTAGGGGCGAAGCTGATCGCTCGGCGCCGAGGGATCGAAAACGGTCGCAGGCCCGTCGTTGCGGCGGGGGTCAACCCACTCGGCCGATCCCTGCTCCATCAACATCCGCACATCGAGGTAGAGAAACGCAGCGGTGCCAACGACCATCGCGACGAGCAGACCGCGAAGGAACAGCTCCTCCGGCAGCCGCGAGAGCAATCGCTCCAGACGTCCGGGTGGGTCGTCGTTGGTCATCATCGCCGCATCCCCCGCCTCAAGGCACGGTCTCCTATGCTGGCCGGCCAGCGGGTGTCTTCAGGGCCGCGACGTTACCGTGCTCGCTAGCGGACGGCAGGGCCTCGACATCGTCGCTGGATGGCGCGGCAAGGCGCGCGCGGCCGGTTGGGACTTCGGCGCCCGCAGCGGGCCCGCGCGCCGGGTCGGCTTCGTCGCGGCCGACGGGAGCGGCCAGATCGCCGCCAACGGGCTCAGGGCGGGCGAGCGGCACGGGGCTCGAGATCTGCGCAACGCCATGGGCCTGGATCTGCGAATAGAGCTGCATGGCACGCAGCATATCCTGAGCGGTGAAGGTGTTGCCCTCGAGCTCGTTGCCTTCCTCACGGCGTATCGCGGAATGGACGCCGCAGAGGATGAGGATCAGCACGGCAGGCATGAGATCGATCGAGATCGCGCCGGCCCAGCTCGGCAGGAAATCGCCCGCATAGCGCAGCACGGCCTCGGGCGTCGACAGCGGCGTGAAGCGGATGACGCGGGCAGCGGGGCGCGCCAGGATCTCGTCGGCCGCCTCGGAAAGTGCGCCGGCCTGGGCTCGCACGGATTGCTCGACGCGGCCGACCACCTCCGTCTGGCGGGAGGCGAGGTCGGCGCTGCCGCCGCCAGCGACGGGGGCGATGAAGGTACGGGCAAGGTCGTCGGCGGTGCGCTTGACGGCAGGAGCGATGGAGGACTGCTGCAAAGCTGCGATCACACCGGACAGCGCAACGGCCTCCTCGCCGAAGGCGTCGCTGCGAGCCTCGATGGGACCTGGGGCGGAAACCAGCTTGCGCATTTGCGCGAGGTGGCGCCCTCCCTGCTCATAGAGTGAGCGCACCTGGGAGCGGCTCTCGTCGACCTGCTTGGCGAGATTCTCGAGCTGGCTGGACATCTGGGTGAGGAGCTGGACGACGGTGCCGCTGCCGGACGTGCCCGTCAGCGCGCCGGAGCGACGCTCCTCATCGGCCAGGCCCGCGAAACGCTGTGTCGCCAGCGTGATGTCCGGTAGCAGACTCTGGGCGGCGAGCGCGTTGTTGTTGGCGGTGTCGAGGCTCTGCTGATAGTCCTCGATGGCGTTGGCGAGGTGCTGCTCCAGCGCCGCGCCTCCGGCCAACGCCGCTGCATTGAGCCACGACGACATGGCAACGATCATCAGACTGCCCAAGACGGTCGCGAACCACAGCACGCGGCGACTCGCGTCGCTGCGCACATGCGGCAGCAGACGCATCAGGTAGGACCAGAACGCATAGATGCCGACGGAAACCGCAGTCGAGTAAATGACCGCCCCGTAGAAGACGATCTCGGCGGTGCCGTTCAATAGCCCCCTGACGCCGAGGTAGGTATAGACGCCGCTCGCGAGCGCCAGCACGGCCAATGTGACGCGCGTCGTCGTTTCGAGGCGCGCCAAGCCGCTGCGCAGGATATGTGACATCTCGCTCCGCCCTCGCTCGGTGCCGGAAACGTCCGCAATCCGCGCCGCGCCAACGCGACAGGCGCGAGCCGCTGCCCGCATCCTGCGGAATCACGTCGACATTAGGCAACTATTGTCGCGGAATGGTGGCAACGAGCTTGCAGCCGTGCAACCGGATTGCATCGCCACCCGCAGATGGACGGTTGACTCCGAGCCCCTCGGCGCCCAACTCTTGCCTTCTACTCGGACTAAGTCTCCGAGGTTGGATCAAGCGAAAGCCCGAAGCGACGTTCCGACTTGGTCGTCCCGGCCCAGTGTGCGATCGCGTCGCCTTCTTGCGGCGGGCTGGTCCTTGGACCGCTGCCGCTGTCGCGGCCGGCGGTCCCGCGCAACTTACCGACGGGACGGCCATGTACCTCACGGATGAAGAACGGGGCCTCATTGCCCACTACGCCATGAAAGTCCTCGAACAACGGGGCACGGCACAGATTCCGCTGCGTCCGCTGCTCGGTTGGCTCGCGGAGCGCTCCGGTGTGATCGGCATCCATCAGCCGGCGGCCCTGATGCGCCTGCTCAGCACCAATTCCTCGCGCCAGAGTCAGCAGGAAAAGCTGCGTCAGGCGTGCGAGCAGCATTTCGCGAAGCTCATCGGCGAACTTGCGCTCGTTGCCGAACCGGCATCGCGAAATTCATCCCTCGGGCGCAACATCGCGTACCTCGCCAAGGCCTTCCGCATCGGCTCAGAGGGGGCGGCGGTGCTCGAGGTGTTGGCCCACTACACCCGTCAAAACTCCTTCGAGAGCCTCGCCGACGTGATCTCCAAATCGGCGCGCGAACTCGAGCCTGCGATCGCCATCCTTGCCGGCATCCCGGTGGCCGAGGTGCGGCGCATGCTCGGTCAGGAGGGCACGCTCGTCGGCTGCGGCCTCGTGCAGATCGCGAGCGGCAGCGACATCTCGGGACCGGGAGGCAAATACCTCATCCCCGAGCGCATCAATGAAAAGCTCGACGAAACGTTCGCACGCTATCCGGAACTGCGTCAGGCGATGCTCGGCACTGCCGAGCAATCGCGGCTGCTGTTCGCCGACTACGACTACATGGCGGACGCGCGCGACCTCATGTGCCAACTGCTGGCGGGCGCGGCCGAACACCGCGAGATCGGCGTCAACATCCTCATCCACGGTCCACCCGGCACCGGCAAGACCGAGCTGGCCCGCGTGGCGAGCCGGCGCAGCAAGATGGCGCTCTATGAGGCCGGCGCGATCGCCGAGGACGACGACGAGGACTGTGTCCGGATCAACGATCTCGCGGTGATGCTGAAGCTCACCTCCAGCCAGGGTCGGGCTGCGGTGCTGTTCGAACGGGCCGAGCAGGTCGACTGGGACGACATCGTGCAGGGCTGCAAGCGAGGCGGCATCGAGCGCCTCATGGGCCAGAGCCCCGTGCCGATCATTTGGACCGCGGACGACATTTCGGCCCTGCCGAGGCAAATCGTGCAGCGCATGACCCTGGTCGTCGGATTGCTGGTGCCGCCGGCGAGCCAGCGTGCGCGCATCCTCAAGCGGATGGCCCGGCGCCACAAGGTGCCTCTCTCACCGACCGAACTCAACGATCTGGCCGAGCGCCTCGAGGCGCCTGCGATCGTCCTCGAGAACGCGATGCGCACGGCCAAGATCTCGTCGCGGGGCGCTGATGCGGTGCTCACGGCCGCAACGAATGCGCTCGAGGCCGTCGCCATCTCGAAGTCCGGACCGTCGCGCGAAAACCCCGGATACGAGCCGGCGCTCGTGTGCATGAAGTATCGCAACGAGGCCGATGCGCTGGCCGCCCTGCCCGATCGCCTCGCCGGAGCCAGCCGGCTGGATTTCTCGCTCTGCCTTTCGGGACCGCCCGGGACCGGCAAGTCGGCCTACGCCCGCGAGCTGGCCCGTCGGCTGGGCCTCGAAGTCGTCCAGAAGCGGGCCTCGGACCTGCTCGGCTCCTACGTCGGCGAAAGCGAGAAGCTGATCGCGGGTGCCTTCGAGGAGGCCCGCAACAAGGGCCTGTTCATGATCTTCGACGAGGCCGACAGCCTGCTGCTCGACCGCAGCGGGGCGGTTCGCTCGTGGGAGATCACGCAGGTCAACGAGATGCTGACCTGGATGGAGGATCACGCCTATCCGATCTGTTTCACGACCAACCTCATGGACCGGATCGATCCGGCGACACTGCGCCGATTCACGTTCCACTTCGAACTCGATTATCTCGACCGGGTGGCCATCGCCCATGCGTTCCGCACGTTCTTCGAGATCGACAAGGCGCCGGAGGCGGCGCTCGCGATCGGCAACCTCACGCCCGGTGATTTCGCCCTGGCGCGAAAGCAGGCGAAAATTCTCGGCAGCTACGGACATCCGGAGCGGGTGCTGGAGCTGATCGAGCGCATCGCGCGCACCAAGCCGGGTGCGCGCGGTCGGTTCGGGTTCTGAGGCGGGTTGTCGATAGCCTCGCAAGCGAGGCCAGCGAGCAGGCGAACCGCGCGGGCGCGAGGCGAGGGCAGAGACGCAAAGGCCGGATCGGGCGTCTGTCGCCCAACCCGGCCCTGCGCACGGGTCCGCGGACCCGCTTCCCCCCAGTGATCGAACCCGCAGCTCAGCGATGAACGACGATGCGCGAGGCGCCGGCGCCGTGGCGCTGAACCAAGTGGTAGAGCCTGGCTGCGTTCGAGGTGTGCAAGCGCACGCAGCCGTGCGACGCCGGGCGGCCGAGCTGGCTCACGTGGCTGGTGCCGTGGACGGCGTAGCCACCGCGAAAGAAGATCGAATAGGGCATCGGCGACATGTTGTACTTGCGCGAGTAGTGCATGCGCGCAAGGCGCTTGGGCGTGTAGCTGCCGGTCGGTGTCACATAGCCGCGACGGGCAGTGGAGACCGGCCAGACATGTTGCAACGAGCCGTTGACGTAGACCCGCATCGTCTGGGACGAGAGGTCGATCTTCGCGACGACGCCAGCCTGGGCGCTGAGCAGTGGCATGGCGAGGAAGAGCGCGAAAAACGTACCGAACAGTGAGAAGCGACGCATCATGAAAACCCTGGTTACGCGGAACGGAGCCCTACCATTAACCCTGACGGCTTAAGGCGACGTAAGCCATCCGGCGTGAATCCGCGATCAGAATCATAGGCATCGTTGCTGAATTGAAACACGGTCAACGGGCGGTTCCCAGATGCGCGGGAATGGGACGCCGACCGGCCGGTCCCGCTCGAGGGCAGCCGGCGCGGCCAGGACAACGGGTGAGGAGACGAGGATGTCCGGAAAGAACGCCAGCAGTCGCCGGGCACCGGAGCGGGTGGAAAAGCTCCAAGGCACCGGCACGAGCTATCCAAAGCGAACGATCGCGCTCGTCTACGATTTCGACGGAACGCTCAGCCCGAAGCCGATGCAGGAGTACGGCTTCCTTCCCAAGATCGGCGTCGAGCCCAAGGCATTCTGGGCGGAGGTCGAGCGCAAGGCGGCCGAGGACGTGGCGGAGGGGCTCATCGTCTACATGCATCTCATGTACAAGAAGGCCAAGACGGCGGGCGTCGAGATCAGGCGGAACGACCTCGTCGCGCTCGGCGCCGATGTCGAATTGTACGCGGGCGTGGATGGCTGGTTCGACGACATCGACAAGTACGTCGCCCTGCGCGCTGAAACGCCGGTCGAGGTGCGCCACTACCTCATCTCCTCGGGCCTCAGGGAGATCATCGAGGGCACGCGCATCTTCCGCCGGTTCCACAACGTGTTCGCCTCGGAATACTACTTCGAGCCTTACGAGCTGCCCTTCCCCAAGCGGGTCATCACCGACACCTCGAAGACGCAGTACCTCTTTCGGATCAACAAGGGGGTCGAGGATCTGCGCCAGACCATCAACAGCCACATGCCCGAGGGTGAGCGCCCGATACCGTTCTCGAACATGATCTACTTCGGCGACGGCGACACCGACGTTCCGTCGATGGCAGTGATGCGCCAGAACGGCGGCTATGCGGTCGCCGTGCACGGGCCCGGCGAAAGCGCCGTCAAATGCGAGGGCCTCTATCGGGCGGGTCGGATCGATTTCTACGCACCGGCCGACTATCGCAACGGCTCGACCCTGTTCCGGCGGACCTGCCTGCTGCTCGACCGTGCGCTCGCCGACATCCGGGTGCGTGAGGAGCGCTGGAGCATCGAGCAGGAACTGGCAAAGACGGGTGCGGCCGCGAACGCCCGCGCCTGATCCCGGGCCGCGACGTCAGGGAAGGCTCACGAGCCCGTGGCCCCGCATCGCCTCGAAGACCGCGTCGGCGATCGCTGCGTGACCCTCGGCGCTCGGGTGGAAGGCACCGCTGTAGGCGCTGAAGCGCGTCAAGTTGAGGATCGTCGTGCCGAGCGAGCCTTCGTGCAAATTGACGGTGAGGAAGGCATCGTTCGGCGTGCGGAACCAGCGACGCCGGGGGAGATAGGGTCGGTAGGCGCTCGGGCGGAAGGGCTGCCACTGGAGATCGGGGGCGGTGCCGAGAAAGCCCGAGGAAACGCGCGCACGTGGCGTCGGCTCGGCAGCGGGCGCGGTTGCCGATTCGGGCACGCGGGCAATGACGGCCCCGGCGGGCCTGCGACGGCGCGGGAATGGAGCAAGGTCCGCCACGACGTCGTCGGCCCATCCGCCCCTGGCGCAGAGGCCGCGATCGGCGAACACTTCGCGGTGCGCGTCCACGAAGGTCCATCCCGCACGCTCGGCCGCCCGGGCCATGATCGCCTGGAGTTCGTCGCGCGCGAAGCGCTCGGCGGCGGCGGCGCGGGCGGCATCGAGCCGGTACATGTTCGTCACGTCCATGCCGCGCGCACCGCTGGCGCAGAGCTCACCGCGTTCGTCGTGCGCCATCGGCGGATAGGCCGTAAGGTGCACACGGCGCGGATCATCGACGTGGAGCACTTCGCGGATGGCCTTGGCGAGGCTGGCGTAGTTGGCCGGCAGCGCGCGGGCGAGATTTCGGGCGCCGGCGAGTGAGATCTTGAAGGTCTTGCCGGCGGCGGCCGCGAGCGAGTCCAGGATCGCGTCGTTGGCGATCGCGGCCGAGGCGACCAGGCGGCTGAAACCGGCGTCGTTGCCACCCACGGAGAGCAGCAGCACGTCGATCGGCCGGGCGCTCGAACGCGGGCAGACGTAGAGGCTTTCCGTGATCGTGCGCGCGCCGGTGGCCCCTTCCGGGTCATCGTGCACGGCGAGAGGATAGCCGCCGGAGAGCGCGAGCGGCCAACTGGAGCAGAGAACCTGAGAGACGATGCTGATCTGTGAGAGTTTCACCGTCTCGCCGGCGCGGGCCGGTTCGACACCACTCCAGGCGCGGAACAGTCCATCGACGATTTCGGCCCCCGTGCAGGCCACGCCGACGTAGGTGACGGCCGTGCGACCGCTCGCGTCGCTCAGCGCCAGGTGCAGCGCGAGCCGGACGTGCTGGGAATACAGCGAGCGGTGGCAGGGGCGGTGCAGCCAGCGGGCATCGGCGGCAAGGAAGCCATCGTCGCTGGTGCGGGTCCAGTCACCGATCCGGGGCGGATAGCCCTTGAAGGTTTCGTCCTGCGGGTCGTAGTCGAGGACCCGGTTGTCGCGAAAGCGAACCGGAACGTCCGGGTTGCCCTCGCCGGAGGAAAACGAGTCGCCCATGCCGACGACCATGAGATCGCGAACCCGCACTGTCTCCTCGGCGAGAACCTGCCCACCCTCCTCGATACGCACGGCAAGACCCGCCGGGTAGGGCAGCTCGAGGCGGTGCATGCGCGAGCACTCGGCGTCGAACGGCGGGCGATCGCCGAAGGTGAAGGTGCAAAGGCCACCAGCGCGGGACTGGTCGACGTAACGCAGCTCGACCATGTGGGAGGTCGGGTGCGCATAGTCCGAGCAGCGCTCACGCCGGTACCAGCAGGCCTCCTGCGCGACCCGATCCGACAATTCGGGGCCGTCGCCGAGGATGCCCTCCGCCCAGCCCCAGCCGCCCGACCAGCGCGCCAGACGTTCCTCGAATTCATGCACGCCCGGCGTGCGGCCGAGCTCGGCACGCTGCTCCTCGAAGAGCCGGCGCAAGCGCTCGGTGTCGGCAGGGTCGCGGAAGAATCGGAAAGGGTTTTCCAGGCGCCACGTCAGTTCCCCTGCCGCCACCGCGGGTACGACCCCGATAGCGAGCGTGGCAGGCAGTATCGTGAGCAAGGCCAGGAGGATACCGGCGGCCCGTCGCAATGCGCCCGCACCCGTGTGGCGGCGCCCCGACACCGCCAACATTGCCCCTTCGAGCCTGCCCAAGCCGTCGCTCACCGTGCGCCCTCCCCTCGAGACGATGTCGGGGCCCATGATGCCGTCGGTGGCGGGCAAGGTAAACACGCCGCGTTCACCTCAGGCGAGTTCCGGAAAGACCCGACGGTAACGTGTGGCCGCCGGGTCGAAGATGACGTCGGATGGTTTCAGCGGCCGCGCCATGACGAGACCGTCGAGCGAACGGCAGCGCGAGAGCGCCACATAGGTCTGGCCATGACTGAACGTGCCGCGTCCGAGATCGACGTAGACACGGTCCAGCGTCATACCCTGCGCCTTGTGGATCGTGAGCGCCCAGGCGAGGCGCACCGGGAACTGGCGGAAACGGCCGGCCACCGTTTCGACGACGCGGTCCTCCCTCTGGTCATAGGCGTACTGGACGTTCTCCCAGACCTCGGGCTCGATCTCGTATTCCTCGCCCTCGATCTCGATCGAGAGTTCGTGCTCGCCGACGGCGGTGATCGTGGCGAGGGTGCCATTGACCCAGCGCCCTTCGCTGTCGTTGCGCAGCATGACGACGCGCGCGCCCGCCTTGAGCACCAACGTGCCATCGGTCGGGTAGGCGCCCTCGGCGAATTCGCCGACCACCATCGCCTCGAAACTCTGGGCGCGGCCGGGCAGGCGCTCGAGGAAGCGCTGATTGATTTCGTGAGCTGCGGCGTTGGTGGGGGTGAGCACGACGTAGCGGCTCGGGTCGGAGAGTTCGCCGAGGCGGGCAACGCGCTCGTTGAGGATCGCGGCGGTCTCGTTGTCGACCTCGCCATCGCGCAGACGGTTGAGCAGGCGCACGAACACCTGCTCACGCTGGCGAAAGACCTCAGAGAGTTCCAGGCGCGGAACCTCGTTGCCCTTGAAGACCGGTGCGTCGAAGAAGTAGGGGCCGCCGTAGGTCTCCTGGAAATAGTGCTGCATCTCGCCACCCTGAACGATCGGGGGGAGCTGGTGGGGATCGCCGAACATCGCGATCTGAACGCCACCGAACGCTCGATCAGGGCTCTTGCGAATGGCCCGCAGCGAACGATCGATGGCATCCATCAGGTCGGCGCGGACCATTGAAATCTCGTCGATGATGAGCAGATCGAGGCGGCTCAGCACCCGCGCATAGCGGCCGGTGCGGATCATGTCGGGCGTGATCAAGCGGGGCGGAAACGAAAACAGCGAATGGATGGTCTGGCCGCCGACGTTGACGGCGGCAAGGCCGGTCGGGGCCGCAACGGCGGTTCGCAGTCCCGAGGTCTCGCGCAACAGGCGAAGCAGCGTCGACTTGCCGGTGCCGGCGCGGCCGGTGACGAACAGGGAGCCGCGCCCGCGCTTGACGAGATCGAGTGCGCGATCGAATTCCGGGGTGATCTCGATGCCGGCCACAGGCTCCTCGCTGGTTGGAGACCTCGCAGGCTAGAAGCTTTGCGCCGGCAGCGCGAGGACGACCGGGGACCATCAACAGGCAATCGGGCGCTGCACGTTGTCCGCGGGCCCCCGCACAACGGAAAAGGGCGGCCACCAGGGCCGCCCCTCGAAACCGTACCGTTCGAGCCGCGAGCGCCGTGCCGGCCATCAGGCCTGCTTTGCGGCCTCGTCGCTCTCCTCGGCGGCGGGAATCTCGTGCACCGTCGCGGCGGCCACCAGCGTGCGTGCCTGGCCGATCCAATCCTCGCGCTCGACGCGTCCCTTGAAGTTGAGGCGCTCGTCGAGGATCGCGATGTCCTCGTCCGAAAAGTCCGCGATCTGCTGGAACTGTGTCACGCCGAGCTTGTTGAGGCGGGCCTGCAATTCCTCGCCGACGCCCTTGATCAGTGTCAGATCGTCGGCCTGCCCCTTGGGCTTCTTGAAGCCCTTCCAGTTGTCGGCCTGCGCCAGCTTCTTGCCGCGCGCGTCCGTGCGCTCGGCGATGCGGGCGGCCTTGCCGCGGCGACCGCGCAAATAATAGAGCTTGGCCCGCCGGACCTTGCCCCGACGAACCACCTCGATCGATTCGATCATCGGGGAGAGCACGGGGAAAACGCGCTCGACGCCTTCGCCATAACTGATCTTGCGGACCGTGAAACTCTCGTTGAGACCGCCGCCGGAGCGCGCGATGCAGAGGCCTTCGTAGGCCTGGGTGCGCTCGCGCTCACCTTCCTTGACGCGCACGTTGACACGCACGGTGTCGCCCGGGGCGAACTCCGGCACGGGGCGCAATTCGAGGAGTCTGGCGGCCTGCTCGGCCTCGAGCTGTTGGATAATGTTCATCGATCTGCCATCCGGTTCTTGGGACGGGACAGAGGAGCCTTTCAGGCAAGTGGACCGGCCATGCGCAGCGGTCGCTGCAAGCACCCGGGCCAAACGGCTCGTGTAACCCATCGTTGTTCTGGGATCGCGGCGTGATACAGCGAAAGCCGTTCGTTGTCGACCTCTAATCGCCGTCGCCGGCCGCCGTGCGGGTCCGGGAAAGGAGATCAGGTCGGCGTTCACGGGTGATGCGTTCGGCCTCGGCACGGCGCCAACGGGCGATGGCGCCATGATCGCCGGAAGTGAGCACCTGCGGAATGGCGCGATCCTCCCAGAGCGCGGGGCGGGTGTACTGCGGGTATTCCAGAAGACCGCCCTCGAAGCTTTCCTCGCCGCCCGAAGCTGCATCGCCCATTACGCCCGGCAGGAGACGGACGACGGCATCGAGGAGGACGATCGCCGCCGGCTCGCCGCCCGAAAGCACATAGTCACCGACCGAGACCTCCTCCAGTGCGCGGGCCTCGATGACGCGCTCGTCGATGCCCTCGAAGCGGCCAGCGACGATGAGCAACCCGCCCGTCGACGTTGCCAACTCGCGCACCATTGCCTGGTCCAGCGGGCGACCGCGCGGCGACATGAGGAGGCGGCGGGCGGTGGGCATACGGGCAAGGGCGGCATCGATCGCCGGTGCGAGCACATCGGCGCGCAGCACCATGCCGGCGCCACCACCCGCGGGCGTATCGTCGACGCTGCGGTGGCGACCCAATCCATATTCGCGCAAGGCAAGCGTCTCGAGGCTCCAGCGGCCCTCCGCGAGGGCGCGCCCGGCGAGCGAGTGTCCGAGCGGGCCCGGAAACATCTCGGGAAAGAGCGTGACGACGATGGCGCGAAGAGCGCTCACGAACCGTCCTTTCCGGCGGGAGCGCGCGGCTTGCGGTCGGCGCCACGGCCGCGGTTCGAATTCGCCTTCGTTGGGCCTGCGGGTGGGGCGGAGCCGAGCCCTTCCGCCTCCCCGGTCGCCTCCGGTGGTGCCGGCCCGGATGCTTCGAGAAGGGCCGGATCGGCCAGCACGAGCCGGCCACCCGCGACATCGACCAGCGGAACCGCCGAGCGCGTGAAGGCAACGAGCGCCGTCTCGCCACGGCCCTGCGGGCGCACCTCGAGGAGGTCCCCGGCGCCGAAATCGTGGATCGCCGCCACCACCCCGAGCGGCTCGCCGT
This sequence comes from Hyphomicrobiales bacterium, assembly GCA_016125495.1. Lineage (NCBI taxonomy): Bacteria > Pseudomonadati > Pseudomonadota > Alphaproteobacteria > Hyphomicrobiales > Hyphomicrobiales bacterium. Next base: position 95,773 of record WGLQ01000011.1, read on the forward strand.
CCGGCCCCACCACCCGGAGTCCGATGAGGTCGGCGTGATACCATTCCTCCTCGTCCGGCTCCGGCAGGCTCGCGCGCGGCACGCAGAGCACGACGCCGCGTAGCGCCTCGGCCGCGTTGCGGTCCGTGACGCCAGCAATCGTCGCAACGAGGCCCTTGCCGGTCGGGCGCACGCGTCGGAGCTGGAATGTGCGCGCGCCGTCACGCTCGCGCAGCGGGCCGTAGCCGGCGATGGCCTCGGCAGCGGCCGTGTAGGACTTGATGACGACCTCGCCCCGAATGCCGTGCGCACCGGCGATATGTCCGAGGGCGACGAGACCGTCGCCACCGGCGTCACCCTGGCGGTCGTCTGGCGCGCGCGCGCTCATCGCCCCGCTCCACGTACAGCGGCAGCGGCGCACTCGTGCGAGCGGCGCAGCCGATCGCGGCACGGACCGGAGCACGACCTTGCGAGCCGCAGGGGCACCCGCATCGCGCGTTCCTTTCCGCACTCAGGCCTCTCAGCCGGCGGCCTCGGCGGCCTTGGCCTTGGCGTCTTCCTCGGCCTGGCGCCGTTCAGCGAGGCGCTCCTGCGCCTTCTTGCCGGGCACCGCCTTTTGCGGGTTGTTGCGGGCCGGACGCTTGGCGAGACCGGCAGCATCGAAGAAGCGCAGGACGCGATCGGTCGGGGTCGCGCCGACAGCGAGCCAGTGCTTGGCGCGCTCGGCATCGATCACGACGCGCTTTTCACTCTCCTTCGGCAGGCGCGGGTCGTAGGTCCCGATCCTTTCGATGAAGCGGCCATCGCGCGGCGAGCGGCTGTCGGCGATCACGATGCGGTAGAACGGAGCCTTCTTGGCGCCGGCGCGGGCGAGACGGATTTTCAGTGACATCTATTCTTCTCCATGGTGTTCGTTGGCAGGAAAAAATGGGAACCGGATCGACCGGAGCCTAGACGGCGAGAGCGCCTGGGCCCGGATGGCGATGAAGCCAGAGTGGAAAGCCGTCGACCTCGACGAGCCGCTCGCGCCTTGCCCCGAGACGCTCGGCGACGCGCTCGGATCGTGGATTGTCGGCGGCGACGAGGCTGATCAGTGTCGTGAAGCCGAGAACGTCGTAGGCGAAGGCGCGCGCCCGCGCGGCCGCCTCGGTCGCGAGGCCGCGGCCCTGGGCCTGGCGAACGAGCGTCCATTGCAGTTCCGGCTCGGGCTTGCCGAGCGCGAACGAGACGCCCGACCAGCCCGCGAAATGGCCAGTCTGCTTGTCCTCGAGCGCCCAGACTCCATAACCGCGCATCGCCCAGTGGCCGATGTAGCCGGCGACCCGGCGCCAAACGCCGGACGCCCTCTCCGGACCGCCGACGTAGCGTGAGGCCGCGCCATCGGCGAAGAATTCCGCCATCGGGGCGACATCGGCCTCGCGCCAAGCCCTGAGGCGCAGGCGCTCCGTCTCGAGTTCGGGGATTGAAAGGGTGGATGCCATGGTCACCGCTTCTTGCCCTGGCCACCCGGAAGGCCGGGCAGGCCACGACCGGCGCCGAGCCCCGGCAGACCAGGCAATCCGCCTCGGCCACCGAGGCCAGGGAGCGCGCCTCCCGATTTGCCGAGCAGCGCGCCGAGCTGGTCGGCGGAAGGAATTCCCCCACCCGGGACAGGCGGAACCGCGCCCTGGGGCGGCGGCGCGACCGGCCCCGGCGCAGCCATCCCGAGGCCGCCCATCATGCGCCCGAGCATGCCCGGCTTCTTGCCGATCTGCTTCATCATGTCGGCCATCTGGCGGTGCATCTTGAGCAGGCGGTTGATCTCCGCGACGTCGGTTCCAGAGCCGGCCGCGACGCGCTTTTTCCGCGAGGCGTTGAGCAGCTTGGGGTTGCGCCGCTCCTTGACGGTCATCGAGGAGATGATCGCCTCCTGGCGCTTCAGCATGCCCTCGTCGACGCCCCCGGCGGCATCGATCTGCTTTTTCATCTTCCCGATGCCGGGGAGCATTCCGAGCACACCGGACATGCCGCCGATGCGCTTCATCTGCTTCAACTGCTCGGCGAGATCCTCGAGGTCGAATTCGCCCTTGCGCATCTTGCGCGCCATGGCGTTCGCCTTCTCGGCGTCGATGGTCTCGGCAGCACGCTCCACGAGGGAGACGATGTCGCCCATGCCGAGGATGCGGTTGGCGACTCTCGAGGGATGAAAATCCTCGAGCGCGTCCCACTTCTCGCCGGTGCCGAGCAGCTTGATCGGCTTGCCCGTGACGGCACGCATGGAGAGCGCCGCGCCGCCCCGTCCATCACCGTCGACGCGCGTCAGCACGATGCCGGTGATGCCGACCCGGCTTTCGAAGGAGCGCGCGACGTTGACGGCGTCCTGGCCGGTCAGGCTGTCGGCGACGAGCAGCGTCTCGTGCGGCCCGGCGACGTCGCGGACCTCGACCATCTCGGCCATCAGCGCATCGTCGATGTGCGTGCGCCCGGCGGTATCGAGCATGACGACATCGTAGCCGCCGAGCCGGCCCGCGTTCATCGCACGCCTTGCGATCTCGACCGGCGTCTGGCCGGCGACGATCGGGAGCGTCGAGACACCGGTCTGCTCACCGAGCACGCGCAACTGCTCCTGGGCGGCCGGCCGACGGGTGTCGAGCGAGGCCATCAGCACCTTTTTCTTCTCACGGTCGGTGAGGCGCTTGGCGATCTTGGCGGTGGTGGTGGTCTTGCCCGAGCCCTGCAGGCCGACCATCATGATCGCGACCGGAGGCACCGCCCGCAGGTCGATCGGCTCGGCCTCGGCGCCGAGCATGGCGACGAGTTCGTCATGGACGATCTTGACGACCATCTGGCCGGGCGTGACCGACTTGATCACGTCGAGGCCGACGGCCTTTTCCGTCACCCTCTTGATGAACTCGCGCGCGACCTCCAGCGAGACGTCGGCCTCGAGGAGGGCGCGGCGGACCTCGCGCATCGCCTCGTCGACGTCGCTCTGTGAGAGTACGCCGCGGCGCGTCAGCTTGTCGAAGACGCCGGAGAGCCGCTCGGAAAGGGTTTCAAACATCGGTCGTCGGGTCCGTGGTTGGTCGGGGCGCCAGCGCGCCGCCGAAGCTCGGGCCGGTTACGCTCAGGCGCCCGGCACCTTCATGGAATCGAAGGGGATCATGACGTGCTGCTGGTAGGCGGGGCGTTCCGCCAGGGCACCGTACCAGCGCTCGACATTGGGCAGTGCCGGCCGGGCGATCTCCAGGTTGTAATAGCGATACATCAGGGCTCCCGTCGCGATATCGGCCACCGTCAGTTGGTCGCCGGCGATGAACGCGCGGTCGGCGAGCACGCCATCGAGGACCGCGAGGCGCGATGCCGCGCTCTGCATCGCCTGTTCGATGGCCACCATGTTGCGCTCGCTCGCCGGCGTGCGGATGAGGCCGAGGAACAGCGAGACGATGATGTCGCGGTATATGGTGGTGATGGACCAATCCATCCACTGGTCGGCGGCCGCGAAGGCACCGGGCGCGATCGGCGCCAGGCTGCCGGACCCGTAAGCACGCGCGAAATGGCGCACGATGGCATTCGATTCCCAGACCACGATGCCGTTGTCGTCGATGACCGGGATCAGGCGATTGGGGTTGAGGCGGCCCATTTCCTCGGTGTCGAGGCCACCGAACGGGCCGCCGACGTCGATGCGCTCGTAGGCAAGCTCGAGTTCGCCGAGCGCCCACATGACCTTCTGCACGTTGATGGACGTCGCGCGTCCCCACACCTTGATCATTCCGCGACACTCCCCGAGCACCGCGACGCTCGCGCCGCGACGGACAAACACCAACAGCGTCCGTGAGCGATCCTCGCCGACGGACGTTCGTCTCCCGACCTCCCTGGACCCGATGTCCGTTGTGCCGTTCGACGGATTTGCGACCAATGCCATTGATTGCCGGCGCATAAGGGGGCAAATGGTGGCTCGTGTCAACAGGCGCCGCCCCCGGCGGGCGGGTGTGCCGGCGCGGGAATGGAGCGGTGACCATGGGCGGCAATCTGCCGTTCGCCAAGATGAACGGTCTCGGCAACGACTTCGTCGTGTTCGACGCGCGGCGCCGCGCGATCACGATCGACGACGAGGCGGCCGCGCGCATCGCCGACCGCGAGCGTGGCATCGGCTGCGACCAGCTCATCATTCTCGAGCCCTCGCCGATCGCCGACGTCTTCATGAGAATTCGCAACAACGACGGCGGGGAGGTCGACGCCTGCGGCAACGCCTCGCGCTGCATCGCGCTGATGCTGGCCAAGGAGAGCGGGAAGGCGCACGCCACGATCGCAACGAATGCCGGCGTCCTCGGTACGACCGCGAACGCGGATGGCACGGCGACGATCGACATGGGCGTGCCGCGCTTTGCCTGGCAGGACATCCCGCTCTCGGAGCCCTTCGCCGACACCCGTTACATCGAACTCGAGGTCGGGCCGCGCGGCGCGCCGATCATGCATTCCCCGAGCGTCGTCAACGTCGGCAATCCGCACTGCATTTTCTGGGTGGACGACGTCGATGCGATCGAACTCGACCGCATCGGGCCGGTGCTGGAGCATCATCCGCTCTTTCCCGAGCGCGCGAACATCACGGTCGCCGAGCGCACAGGTCCGGACGCACTGCGCATTCGCGTCTGGGAGCGTGGCGCGGGCTTGACGCGCGCCTGCGGCACGGCAGCCTGTGCGACGGCGGTCGCGGCGGCACGCAAACGCCTCACCGGGCGCACGGTGGTTGTCACGTTGCCGGGCGGACCGCTCACCATCGAATGGCGCGAGAGCGACGACCACATGCTGATGACCGGAGCGGCCAGCCTCGATTACGAAGGCTCACTCGATCCGGCCGACTACGGCGTTCGCATCTGATCGCGCCCGGCGGCGAGGGGAGCGGTGGCGGTTCGCCGTGGTCCCGGCGGACCCTCCGCCGTCAGGAGCAACGGATCCTGGCGCAGGTAGAAGACCGGTGTCGGCGTGACATCGGTGATCGCGAAGTCGACGATGAGCACGCCGCCCGGATCGACCGAGCCCTGGCGCAGATGGATGCGGTCGTAGGGCTCGGCCCGCCAGCGAAGCTCGGCGAAACGATCGGCCGCGAGACGCACGTCCTCGAAGCGCGCGAGCTGGTCGAACGACAAGCCGTCGCCGTGCACGCTCGCCTGGCCACGAATTTCCTGGAGTTCGAGGTCGAAGCCTTCCCAGGCGCGGCCGGTGGCGTTTACGATCACCTTGCGCACGCAAATGCGGATCGAGTCACCGACGAAGGCATACCCCGTCGGGGTGCGATGCCGCCTTATGACGATCGTCGCCTCGCCCGGTCCATAGAGGCGCTCGTGAATGACGAACGGATCGTCCGTAGTGCCCGTGCCGGTGACGCCGAGGATCTCGAAGCCGCCCAGTTCGTCGCTGAACGTGAAATCGCCGACCCGGAAGCTGGCGGCCGCGGCTGGCGCGAACCTTTCCACCGCCGCAAGTAGCGCAAAAAGGCCGGCGCAGAGGCTTGCGAGGCGCCGCGCGAGACGTCCCATCGGGGCCCATCGCCAAGCTCGCAGACCGACCGAGTGCATGTTAGAGAGCCCGCATGACTGATCCCACCATCATGACCTTCGGCTGCCGGCTCAATGCCTACGAGTCCGAGGTGATGCGCGCGCACATCACCGGGACCGGGCTCGGCGACACCATCGTCGTCAACACCTGCGCCGTCACGGCCGAAGCCGTACGCCAAGCCCGCCAGGCGATCCGCAAGGCTCGCCGGGAGAACCCGAGCGCACGCATCATCGTGACAGGCTGCGCCGCGCAGATCGACCCCCGGCAGTTCGCCGAAATGGACGAGGTCGATCACGTTGTCGGCAACGCCGAAAAGCTCGAGCGCGCGACCTTCGAGGCACTCGCCGGTGGAACCGCGGCGCAGATCGTCGTCGGTGACATCATGCAGGTCCGCGAGACGGCTGGCCACCTCGTCGACGGTTTCGGAACGCGGGCGCGCGCCTACGTCCAGGTGCAGAACGGCTGCGACCATCGCTGCACGTTCTGCATCATCCCCTTCGGGCGAGGCAACTCGCGGTCGGTGCCGGCAGGCGAGGTGGTGACGCAAATCGGCCGGCTGGTCGAGGCGGGCTACCGCGAGGTCGTGCTGACGGGCGTCGACCTCACCTCCTACGGGGCCGACCTGCCGGGGCGACCATCGCTCGGAAATCTCACCCGTCGCATCCTGAAGCTCGTGCCGGGGCTCGCACGGCTGCGGCTTTCCTCGATCGATTCGATCGAGGCGGACGCGCACCTGATGCGGGCGATCGCGGAGGAGGAGCGGTTGATGCCGCACCTCCACCTTTCGCTGCAGGCCGGCCACGACATTATCCTCAAGCGCATGAAGCGCCGGCATCTGCGGGCGGATGCGATCGCCTTCTGCCAGGAGGCGCGCAGGCTGCGGCCCGACATCGTCTTCGGCGCCGATCTCATCGCCGGATTTCCGACCGAGAGCGACGAGATGTTCGATGCCACGCTCGCCCTCATCGAGGAATGCGGGCTGACGCATTTGCACGTCTTCCCATTCTCGCCGCGCCCGGAGACGCCGGCGGCGCGCATGCCGCAACTGCCAAAGGCGGTGGTCCGCGAGCGTGCCGATCGGCTGCGGCGCCGCGGTCATGCCGCCCTCGCCGCGCATCTCGATGCGCAGGCCGGACGCACGCTCGACGTGCTCATGGAAACCGCCTCGCGCGGCCGAGCCCGTGATTTCACCGAGGTCGAACTCGGTGCCGATGTTGCGGCCGGCATCGATGCCGGCTCCATCCTGATGGCCGAGGTCACCGGGCACGACGGGGCGCGGCTCAGGGCGATCCGGCGCGATGCGGCTGGCCCGATGGTGAAGCGGGAGGCCGCCGAATGAACGAGAAGCCACAGAAGAAAGCGGGGCTCTTTTCGCGGTTGTTCGGTGAAAGCCAGCCGCGAGACGGCGCCCGCGCCAGTGAAGAAGCGCGACAGCGGCCCGCCGAGGAGGCGCCAGCGGCAGCGAGCGTGATTTCGGACGAAGGCGTTCCGGCAAGCTCCGATGAGAGCGGCGAGATCGTGGGGCGCAACGCCGATGCCGTGGCCGAGCTGGCGCCCGCCCCCGAGCAGACCGCGCCACAGCGCAAGAGCTGGTTCCAGCGCCTCACCGACGGCCTTGCCCGCACCTCGAGCCAGCTCGCCTCCGGCATCACCGGCCTCTTTACGAAACGCAAGCTCGACGCCGCGACACTCGAGGAACTGGAGGACCTCCTGATCCAAGCGGACCTCGGGGTGGAAACGGCCTCGGCGATCACGGAGGCGCTGGCCAAGGATCGCTTCGACAAGGAGATTTCACCAGAGGAGGTCAAGCGCGTCCTCGCCGAGGAGGTGCGACGGGTGCTCGAGCCGGTGGCCCGACCGCTCGTCGTCGAGGCGAGCCGCAAACCGCACGTCATCCTCGTGGTCGGGGTCAACGGCAGCGGCAAGACCACGACGATCGGCAAGCTCGCCAAGAAGTTCACCGAGGACGGCCGCAAGGTGATGCTGGCGGCTGGTGACACCTTCAGGGCGGCGGCGATCGAGCAACTCGAGGTCTGGGGCAAGCGCAGCGGTGTGCCGGTCGTCGCGCGTGCGGCGGGCTCGGATGCCTCCGGACTCGCCTACGAGGCGCTGGAAAGTGCCCAGGCGGCGGCGGCCGACGTGCTGCTGATCGACACGGCGGGCCGGCTCCAGAACAAGACCGACCTCATGGCGGAACTGCAGAAGATCGTGCGCGTGCTGCGCAAGCTCGATCCGACCGGGCCGCACGACGTGCTTCTGGTGCTCGATGCGACCACCGGGCAGAACGCCATGCGCCAGGCGGAAGTGTTCCGGGAAATCGCCGGCGTCACGGGTCTCGTCATGACCAAGCTCGACGGCACGGCACGCGGCGGCATTCTCGTGGCGATCGCGGCGCGGCATGCGATCGCGGTGCATGCGATCGGCGTCGGGGAAGGCATCGAGGACCTTCGGGCGTTCGATGCGAACGATTTTGCGCTCGCCATCGCCGGCATGCCCGGCGAAGCAACGCCCGGGGGAAAGAGGACGCAGTGATGACAACCTCAAAGGAGGCCGGTCGCCAGCGCGGCACCGAGACCGCCACGCCGGCCGCGAACGGTCTTGGCGATGGCCAACCGCACGAAGACGTCGCAAAGCAACTCGGCAAGCTGGCGCTGGAACTCGGGCCGCTCGTGATCTTCTTCGTGGCGAACTCCTACAAGGGCATCTTCTGGGCGACCGGCGCCTTCATGATCGCCACCGCCGTGTCGCTGACCACGAGCCGGCTCTGGCTCGGGCGAATCGCCGTCATGCCGCTCGTGACCGGCGTTTTCGTGATGGTGTTCGGCGGCCTCACGCTGGTGCTCAACGACGCGCTCTTCATCAAGCTGAAGCCGACCATCGTGAACCTGCTCTTTGCGAGCATCCTGCTCGGCTGCCTGCTGATCGACAAGCTGATCTGGAAGCTGCTGTTCGGCGACGTTTTCCGCCTGACGGATACCGGCTGGCGCAAGCTGCAATTCCGCTGGGGCATCTTCTTCCTCGTCCTGGCCGGATTGAACGAGATCGTCTGGCGCGGCCTCTATGGGGAGCCCTTTTCGCACTTGCCGCTGGTCGGGCACCGCTTCGTGGGCCTCACCGAAGCGGAACTCACCGACATCTGGGTCAAGTTCAAGGTGTTCGGCATCATGCCGCTCACTCTCATCTTCGCGATGACCACGCTGCCGGTGCTGCAGGCGCACGAACTGAAGGGCGAAAGCACGGCTGGCAAGGGCGAGAGCGCCTAGAGCCGGCTTCCTGCCAGGAGTTCCGGACCCGATCGTACAACGTTCGATCAATTCGACGTGTCACGAGTTGCCATCCACTGATCCGAACACCATGTTGTCCCCTATCTCTGCAAACGATCACGGACGCTGGTCCCGAATGGCCCAGCAAACAGGATTTGGGGATGAAAAAGGACCTGCCGGGCAGTTCACTTTCACGGTCGCCGGTGCATCTTCTCCACCGAGCCAGCCAACGGGCGGCCGACCACTTCACCGGAATCATGGGTCAGACGGAGCTGACGCCACGGCAATATGCCGTGCTGCTCACGGTGGCCGAGCACGAGGGCCTCAGCCAGACGGCGTTGGTCAGCATTACGGGGATCGATCGCTCGACCCTGGCCGACATCGTCCGGCGCATGCTGCGCAAGGGCATCCTGCAGCGCCAGCGGACACGGCACGACGCGCGGACCTACGAAATCCGCCTGACGGACCGGGGCGCTGAACTGCTGGCCGCCGCTCAGCCCGTCGCGCGCGAGGTCGACCGACAGCTGTTGTCCGAACTCTCCGTGAGCGAGCGCGAAACGCTGATCGAAATCCTCACACGGATCGTCGTTTCGCAGGATTCCGACAGCGGCCCGGCGGACCAGAAGCGGGGACGCGACGCGAACCGGGCGGCGGCGGCCTGACAGGCGCTGAATCGGCGACCGGCACCGCCCGAACGGATCGTTGCGGCAGGCTGGGCTTCAGGGTTCAGCGGGTCGCGGCGCCATTGGCCGTCGACGGGTCGGCAATCTCCCCCGCCTTCAAGCGATCGAGCAATGGCAAGAGCGTGCGGTCCAGATCCTGTGGTGTGATCGGCCCCACGTGGCGGTAGGCAATGTTGCCGCGCGCATCGACGAGGAAGGTCTCGGGCACGCCGTAGACGCCGAGGTCGATGGCCGTGCGGCCGCTGGCATCGACGCCGACACGTTCGAACGGGTTGCCGAGGCCATCGAGGAAGCGGCGTGCGTCCGCTGCCCGATCCTTGTAGTTGATGCCGTGCAATGGCACGCGCGAGCGCTGAGCCAAAGTCTCGAGCTGTGGGTGCTCGATGCGGCACGGGCCACACCATGACGCCCAGACATTGACAACGTGCGGGCCCGTCCCGGCGAGTTCGGCGCTGGCGAGGCCGGGCACGGGGGTGCCGGCGCGGTCCAATCCCTCGATCGCTGGAAGAACGAACTCCGGCAACGGCTTGCCGATGAGGACCGAGGGCAGCCGGCTCGGATCGCCGTAGCGCAGGGCGAATATGAAGACCCCGACCAGAGCCAGGAACGCGAGCAGTGGCAGGCGCGCGAGCCAGCGCCGCGCCGGCGTGGCGACCGGTTCACTCTCTTGCACACTGGCCCGGCGGGTCGTTTGTCCGGTCTCGATCCGAGGTGTCATGTGTGATCCTCGCGCTGGCCGTCATCGGGGCGGCGGCGCTCGAGCCGGTCGAGCTGACGCCGCAGGTGCGCGCGTTCCACCAGGAGCCAGACGAGGAGGCCACCAACGACGAGCGCCGTGGCCAAATAGGCGGCGATGATGAAAGCGGCGTGGGGTCCGAGATCCATGGCGGCTCGCCTCACCTCACGCGGTTCGGGCGCGGCTGGCGGCGCCCACCGAGGCCTCGGCCGCCCGCTCGACCTCGCCGAGCTGGAGCTTGCGGACGCGCCGGCGCATGACCTCGTTGCGCATGGCAATCAGGTGCATGGCGAAAAAGAGCAGCGTGAAGCCCGCAGCCATGACGAGCAGCGGCCAGAGGATACTCGGGTGGATGGTCGGCCCGTCGAGGCGCAGGACGCTCGAGGGCTGATGCAGCGTGTTCCACCAGTCGACGGAGAACTTGATCACCGGCAGGATGACAATGCCGACGAGCGCGAGCACCGCCGTCAGGCGCGATGCGATGATCTCGTCGTCGAGGGCCCGGCGCAGTGCAATGAGGCCGAGGTAGAGGAAAAACAGGATGAGCACCGACGTCAGACGGGCATCCCAAACCCAATAGGCGCCCCACATCGGCCGGCCCCAGAGGGCGCCCGTGACGAGGGCAACGAGCGTGAAACCGGCGCCGAGGGGGGCTGCTACCTTCGCGGCGACGTCGGCGAGCGGATGGCGCCAGACCAGGAACCCGAAACTCGATGCGGCCACCACCATGTAGCCCGCCATGGCCAGCCAGGCGGCGGGAACGTGGATGAACATGATGCGCACCGTCTCGCCCTGTTGGTAGTCGGCCGGCGCAACGAAGAACCCGAGGTAGAGGCCGATCGCGAGCACCAGCGCCGCCAGTCCGGCGAGCCACGGAAGCAGCCGGCCGGATAGGCGCATGAAGACGGTGGGGTTGGCATACCTGTGCATGGCGCTCACTTAGAGCCTTTGGCGGGCGTGCGCAAATCCGACTTGGCGCCGGGCGGTGGGCAGCCGACGGCACGCCACGCGGCCACCGTACCCCGCCGTTGGACATGCCCACGCAGGCATCCGCACTCACCCGAGCTGGAGTTTGAGTGCCGCGGCCGCCGCCAGCGGGCCGAGCACCAGACTGGCCAGCGAGATGGCCGCGAGAATGGCGAACGGCGGCCCGAAGTCGCCCGGTCCGACGAGCACGGCGTCGAGCGCGGAGACACCGAAAACGAGGGTCGGGATGTAGAATGGCAGCACGATCAGCGAGAGGAGCAGCCCGCCACGCGATACCCCGATCGTGAGGGCACCACCGATCGCCCCGATCGAGCTGATCGCGGGAGAGCCGACCAGCATCGTCGCAACCAGAGGTCCATACGCATTCGCCTCGAGGTTCAGCATGAGGCCGAGCAGCGGAATGGCGGCGATGAGCGGTAGCGCCGCGAACGCCCAGTGGGCCAGGATCTTGACCAGGGCAACGAGCGCGAGCGGATAGGGGCCGAGCGTCAGCAATTCCAGCGTGCCGTCGCGGGCATCGTCGTAGAAGAGGCGGTCGGCCGAGAGGAGCGCGGAGAGCAGCAGCCCGATCCAGAGGATGCCAGGGGCGATGCGGCCGAGCAGGTTCATGTCCGGGCCGAGGCCGAGTGGCAGGATCGAGACGACGATCAGCAGAAAACCGAGCGCGGTGCCGAGCCCGGAGCCACTCGCGAAGGCGAGCAGCACCTCGCGCCGAAGCAGTGCCGCCGTCGCCGTCACGATAAGAACTCCACGGGATGATCACCCCGACCGGCGGCCGAGGGCCGCAAAGTCGGACCGGTTCCCGGCCCGAGCCGGAGCGTGCGCGCGAGCCGTGAGCCGAGCGCCACGTGGGTGGCGGCCACGACGATGCCGCCGTCGTCGAGATGGCGGTCGACGTGTGCGGACAACAGACTGCGTCCGGCATCATCGAGCGAAACACTCGGCTCGTCGAGCAGCCAGAGGGGGCGGGGCGCGAGGGCGAGGCGTGTCAGACCGAGGCGCCGCTTCTGACCGGCCGAGAGATAGCCCGCCGGGACATCGGCGAGCGTTGCAAGGCCAAAGGTCTCGAGCGCATCATCGAGGGTGGGCGGCGCCATCGCGTCCACGGGCGCCGATGGCCGGGCAAGGTAGCGCTGCCAGAAGCGCGCATTCTCTCGAACGGAGAGGCCGGCCTTGATCGCGTCGGCGTGGCCGACGTAGTGCACCAGTTCGCCGGGTTCGAGTTCGCCGGCAAGGCCCGGTTCGATGAGTGTGACTTTTCCGGCAGCGGGCGGCAGAAAACCGGCGATGGTACGCAGAAGCGTGGTCTTTCCGGCGCCATTGGGCCCGACGAGCTCGAGACCCTCACCTGGCTCGAGGACGAGCGAGAGGCCGGCGGCCAGCACGCGCGAGGCGCGCGCGATCGCGAGATCGTGCAGTTGCAGCAGCGCCCCGTGACGCGGCCCCGCGCCGACCTTGGCCATTAGACCGAACCTTCTGATTTCAATTCTTTTTCCGCAATTCCTCGGTCCAACCTGGGGCACAATCGACCGGCGGGCATGCGACGAAACGCGAAGCGCCGAGCCTCTTGGTCAGCGGCCAACTCCGCTATATAACTTGTGCATTGCAACCAACGCCAGCGCGAAACGATCGCGCGACGGCGGGGCCGCGCGGCGTCCGCACGAAGGAAGCGAACGCGTGGCCGTCCGGCACTCCGGCGGCGCGGTCGACAACCGAGCGAAGGAGAGCCGACCTTGAGCCTTGCAACCGCAGAGTCGATCGACAGCTTCAAGTGCCGCACGACGCTGAGTGTCGCGGGACGCAGCTACGAATACTTCAGCCTGGCCGAGGCCGAGCGCAACGGGCTCGCCGGGATCTCCCGACTGCCGGTCTCGCTGAAGGTGCTGCTGGAGAACCTGCTGCGCCACGAGGACGGCACCACGGTCACGCGGGCCGACATCGAGGCTTTCGCCGAGTGGCTCGCGACGCGCACCTCGGTGCGCGAGATCGCCTATCGCCCGGCGCGCGTGCTGATGCAGGATTTCACCGGCGTGCCTGCGGTGGTCGACTTGGCCGCAATGCGGGACGCGATGCGCGCGATGGGTGGGGATCCGACCAAGATCAATCCCCTCGTTCCCGTCGACCTCGTGATCGACCATTCCGTCATGGTCGACTATTTCGGCACCGGGGACGCCTTCGAACTCAATGTCGAGCGCGAGTACGAGCGCAATCGCGAGCGCTACGAGTTCCTCAAATGGGGCTCGGAGGCGTTCTCCAACTTCCGCGTGGTGCCACCCGGAACCGGCATCTGCCACCAGGTGAACCTCGAATATCTCGCCCAGACCGTCTGGACGAAGACCATCGTGCGCGATGGCCGCGAGGTCGTGCAGGCGTTCCCGGACACCTGCGTCGGCACCGACAGCCACACCACCATGGTCAACGGTCTCGCCGTGCTCGGCTGGGGCGTCGGCGGCATCGAGGCCGAGGCGGCAATGCTCGGACAGCCCGTCTCGATGGTGATCCCCGAAGTGGTCGGCATGCGCATGACGGGCCGACTCGCCGAGGGGGTGACGGCGACCGACCTCGTGCTGACCGCGACACAAATGCTCCGCAAGCTCGGCGTGGTCGGCAAGTTCGTCGAATTCTTCGGGCCCGGTCTCGACAATCTCTCGCTCGAGGACGAGGCGACGATCGCCAACATGGCGCCCGAGTATGGGGCGACATGCGGGTTCTTCCCCGTCGACCGCGACACCATCGCCTACCTGAAGGCGACGGGCCGGCCAGCCGATCGGGTGGCCCTCGTTGAAGCCTACGCACGCGCCCAGGGGATGTACCGGGAGGCATCGAGCGCCGAGCCGATGTTCACGACGGTGCTCGAACTCGACCTTTCGAGTGTCGAGCCCTCGCTCGCCGGACCCAAGCGGCCACAGGACCGCGTGGCGCTCAAGGCAACGGCAGCGGGCTTCGGCAAATCGCTCGAGGGCGAGTTCGGCAAGGCCGGCGAGGCGGGCAGGCGGGTCGCCGTCGAGGGTCGTTCGCACGATCTCGGCCACGGCGACGTGGTGATCGCGGCAATCACCTCCTGCACGAACACCTCCAACCCATCGGTGCTGATCGCGGCCGGTCTCGTTGCACGCAATGCTCGCGCCAAGGGGCTGACCGTCAAACCCTGGGTGAAGACGTCGCTCGCTCCCGGCAGCCAAGTGGTGACGGACTACCTCGCCAAAGCCGGCCTGCAGGACGACCTCGATGCGCTCGGGTTCAACCTCACGGGCTATGGCTGCACGACCTGCATCGGGAACTCCGGCCCGCTGCCGGACGAAATATCGACGGCGATCCAGAAGAACGACCTCGTGGCGGCGGCGGTGCTTTCGGGCAATCGCAACTTCGAGGGGCGCGTCAATCCGGACGTGAAGGCCAACTATCTCGCCTCACCGCCGCTGGTTGTCGCCTATGCGCTCGCCGGCTCGATGCAGCGCGACCTGACCCGCGAGCCGATCGGCACCGGGCGCGACGGCGCGCCGGTCCATCTCAAGGACATCTGGCCGACCTCGAAGGAGATCGCGGAGCTGGTGCGCACATCGATCACCGCCGAGATGTTCGAAGGGCGCTATGGCGACGTCTTCAAGGGTGACGAACGCTGGCAGGCGATGAGCACCAGCGGCAAGGCCGCCATGACCTACGGCTGGAGCGGCAATTCGACATACGTCCAAAACCCACCCTACTTCGAGGACATCTCGCTCATCCCGGGCGAGGTCGAGGACATCGAACGGGCGCGCGTGCTGGGCCTTTTCCTGGATTCGATCACCACCGACCATATTTCTCCAGCCGGCTCGATCAAGGCCAGCGGCCCGGCCGGCAGTTACCTCGTTTCGCACCAGGTGCCACCGCGGGAGTTCAACTCCTATGGCGCACGGCGCGGCAACCACGAGGTGATGATGCGCGGCACCTTCGCCAACATCCGCATCAAGAACCAGATGGTGCCTGGCGTCGAAGGCGGGGTGACGGTGCATCAGCCCTCCGGCGAGCGGCTGGCGATCTACGATGCCGCGATGCGCTATCGGGCCGAGGGCGTGCCGCTCGTCATCTTCGCGGGCAAGGAATACGGGACCGGCTCGAGCCGCGACTGGGCCGCCAAGGGCACGCGGCTCCTGGGCGTGCGGGCCGTCATCGCGCAGTCGTTCGAGCGCATCCATCGTTCGAACCTGATCGGGATGGGGGTGCTGCCACTCGAGATGCGGGACGGGGAATCCTGGCAGTCGCACGGCATCACCGGCAACGAGGAGGTGACGATCCGCGGCCTCGCCCAGCTCGCGCCAAGAGCGGTGCTGCCCGTCGTCGTCAGGAGGGCGGACGGTCGAGAGAGCGTGATCGAGGCGCTCTGCCGCATCGATACAGCCGACGAGATGGCCTACTACCGCAACGGTGGCATTCTGCACTACGTGTTGCGCAATCTCGCAAGAGCCGCCTGAATGGCAACCTGATCGGCGGTCGGGGCCAGTGCCTGGCGGCGCGGCCCCGACCGATCGTCGGGGCCTCCCTTGCGGTTTTCACCGTGAATTGAGTGGCAATTGATGCCAGGGCGACAATATCGTCCGGCATCCGGCGGTCGATGGCGGCGGTCGGAGAAGCGTTGACGGGGCAGGCCGGCATGGGCACCTCGCCTGGCATCGGTCCAGGCTCGGCAAGGCCTTCCGTGTCGCGCGCATTCGGCACCGGACCGCGCCAGACCACCAGCGCGTCGGGGATCGGCGTCCCGGCGGCAAGGAACCGCCATCGGCGCGAAACAAGAGGATGGGCAGCACGATGGTGACCGGGACATTGGTCGGCCCTGGAGGGCAAGCCCGCGGCAAGCGTCTCCTCGGCCTTGCGGGGATGGTCATCGGCATCGCGTGCGCTCTGCTCGCCTCTGGCGCGGTTGCCGGAGAGCGCCATGTCGAGATTTCAACGGCGCCGAAATCGCTGATCGAACTCTTCACCAGTCAGGGCTGCTCCTCTTGTCCGCCAGCGGATGCACTGCTCGAGCGCTATGCCGAGCGCGACGACCTCGTGGCGCTGACGTTCCATGTCGATTATTGGGATTATCTCGGCTGGAAGGACACCAACGCCCGACCTGAATTCAGCGAGCGCCAGCGGGCCTATGCGCAGCGTCGGGGCGACGGCATGGTCTACACCCCGCAGGTCGTCGTGAACGGCATTGCCCATGCCGTCGGCAGCAAGCGCGAAGCCATCGATGCCGCGCTGGAGCAGACGGTGGCCGGGATCGCGGCTCAAAGGCAGATTCTGTCGATCGAGATCGATGGCAAGCGCCTCAAGTTGACAAGGGCTCCAGGTGAGGCGGGTGGCACGCTCGGAGAAGTCCGGGTGTGGCTGGCGCTCGCCAGCAGGAGGACGCTCGTCGATATCGGGCGCGGAGAGAATTCCGGGCGAACGGTCACCTACAATCATGTCGTCCGCGATCTGGTCGAACTCGGCACTTGGGCGGCCGGGTCCGATAGCTTGGAAGTCGAGACCGCACGGATGGGCGATGGCGTCGACGGTTGCATCGCCTTCGTCCAGGACGCCGATGGCGCGATCCTCGCGGCGGTCGATCTCTGGTTGCCGGGCCGCTCCTGAGACCACGCGCGAAGGTGGCCGCCGGAGCGGGTTCGTGCTTCGGTGACCGGCGAATACCGGATCATGGCCGCGCCGAGAACCTCGCGCGGCTGCCGATGGGTCGGCCCTCGAGCCTGGAAATCAATCGATGTCCTGATGGGAGCGAATGCGCTCTCGCCGCCGGGACGCCGCCCGCAGCGGGCGGATCGCACGTGCGCGATGGCCGGAGCGATCGAGGTCACCCAGGAGCAACCCGCCCTCGCGATCGAAAATGGTTCGGCGCAGCTCGCGGAGAGAAGACTCGGGGGGACTTTGGGGGCAGAGACCGAGACTTGCACCGAGCCACGCCGAACCACGATGCGATCCTGCAGCACGACGATGGCGGCGCTGCGGAGGCTTGGTGGCAATTTCGTGATCAATGTTGCAGTTTGTTACGTTCATCGTGATCGCAACGCGAAAGCCGCCATGGGCTTGAATTCTCGGGCGCCAGATCAGAACATGACAAGAGGATCACAGCAGGAGGCGCCGTTGAGCGACAGTGAGCCAATACCCGAGGGGGCCGAATCACTGGCCGGCCAAGTCATCGAACTGAAGCCGTCGAGACCGCTGACGCCGGCCAACAACGGGGCGGGGCGCGGGGAACTCGATCGGGCGATGGCGCAAGGCGGCGGGCGGCGCGCCGGCGGCGCGGCGGCGGGGCCAGCAGTGGGAATGCCCCTCGGGGGACACGCCAACTATGTCTCGTTCTCGCGGCGCGAACTCGGCCAAGTGCTGAACCTTTACGGGCGAATGGTCGCCACGGGGGAATGGCGCGACTACGCGATCGACATACTGCGCGATACGGCCGTGTTCTCGATTTTCCGGCGCTCCAGCGAAATGCCGATCTACCGGATCGTGAAGGATCCCAAGCTCTCGCGACGGCAGGGGGCCTACAGCGTCATTTCGGCCACCGGCGTGATCCTCAAACGCGGGCACGATCTCGAACGCGTGCTGAGCGTGCTCGACAGGAAGCGCGTCCGGCTGATCGAGGGGTGACGTTCGACAGGGGCGCGCGCAATTCGAGGGCCGGTAACCACGGGGGCAGCGCTGGCATTGTCGCGGCTCACCGCTAGACTGGCGAAAATGGAGAGCGATTCGTCGTGGCACCATGGGGTGTCCAGCAGGCGGCTCAACGCTCGGCCGTGACCTCGGGTACCTCGGATGACGATGCGACGTTCGGCATCACTTTATCGTCGGGGCGATCAAGTGATCGTCTGCGCCAATCACCGCACGAGCGACGGCTTGCCGCTCGATGCCGAGCCGTTCGTCATGCTCACCGAACCCGTGACGGCACCAGACGTCGGCAAGGCCGTGTTGGAAGCGCTGCGCCAATTCCGGGAACTCGAAGGCAAAGCGCCGGAGAATCGCGATTTCCTCGCCTTTTTCGCCGAGCTGGCCGGCGTCGAAAGCTACCGGGTCTTCATGGCCGGAGCGCGCTTCTGCGCGATCGAGGAGAACGGCGGGGTGATCGCCTTCCATCCCATGGCCAACGACGAGGGTTCGTTCGATCCGGTCGCGGCGGTGGCCACGATTTCCATCGGCGCGGCGAGCGAGGCGATCGGGCGCGCGGCGCTCGGAGCGCTCGCCAAGGCGCGCTGAGGCTCCCGAAACGGCTCGCCGGTCGGCGCGATCCGGCCTAGGCAATCATCACGAAACATCAACGAAAAAGGCCCGGCACAATGGCCGGGCTCGTCATTCTCGCGAAGTCCTTTCGGCGCTCGGGGCGAGGATCGATCTCTCGTCTCGCCCCGCTTCCGATCGGTTTGGCTCAGTCCTCACCGCCCATGATGCCGAGGATGTTCAGCATGTGGATGAAGATGGTGATGAACGAGCCGAAGAGCATGAAGGCGCCGAAGATCGACTTGCCCGTCTGCGCCTGCCGGCTGTCGCCCGCGTGGTACATCTCCTTGATCGCCTGCGTCTCGTAGGCCGTGATGCCCGAGAACAGCAGAACGACGAGGCACGAGGTGATCAGGCTGAACCACTCGAGCTGGAAGAAGATCGCGTTGACGACGATCGCGATCAAGAGACCGATCGAGGCCATCATGAAGAAGGTCCCGAAGGCCGAGAGGTCACGCTTCGTCGTGTAGCCATAGAGGCTGACGGCCGCGAAGGTGGCCGCAGTGATCGCGAAGGCCTTGAAGATCGTGTCCGTACCGCCGGCGTTCATGAAGAAGTAGAGCATCGGCGCGATGAGCAGACCCCAGAGGCCCGCGTAGGTCCAGTAGGCGGCATGCGCCATGGCTGTGCTGCCGGTCAGAATGAGGCGCGGCGAGAACCAGCCGAGCGCGAGCAGCGCGATCAGCAGCACCCAGCGAACCGGGCTCGCCAGGATCGACAGGACTTCCGTGCTGTTCATGACGGCAAGCGAGACGACCGCCGCGAAGGCGACGCCGAGCGCCATGTAGTTGTAAACGCCCAACATATAGGAGCGAAGGCCCTCGTCGATGCCTTCCGCGGTACGCGTGCGGGCGCCGACGGGCACCGTACTCGAATAGCGATTTCCGTACTCAGCCATGTCCAGGTTTCCCCTCTTCAGGTTGATGACCAGCGTTGTTATTTTGACGATGAGATGGTTGAGGTTGCGGCACTATACAAGACCCCCTCGGACATCTCTACGACAAGCGTTATCCCCTACCGGAAAGCGCGATGGGGCCCGTTCAGCCGTCTCCTGTCAGCGTGCGTGCCACGGGGGCCCGCAGGAGCCTCCAGGTGCCGATGGCGCCGAACGTCAGGACGAGTACGCTCGCGAGCAACAGAGCCTCGAGAACGGCCGCCAGCGAAAAGCGGAAGCCGACGTCGAGCACCTCGGTCGTGACGACAAAGGCCGCGACGGTGCCGACCGCTGCGGCAACGGTGGTGGTGACAACCGCGAGCAAGAGATACTCCGCCGCCGCGATCGCCATCAGGCTCGCGCGGGTGGCGCCGAGCGCCTTGAGTATCACCGTTTCATAGATGCGTCGGCGCTGCGCGGTGACGAGCGCGCCGGCCAGCACGATGGCGCCGACGATCAGGGTGAGACTGCCGGCCGCGCGCACCGCCCCGATGACCCGCTCGAAGACCGAGCGGAACGTGTCGATCGCATCCTGGACGTTGATCGCCGTCGCGCCCGGGAACTGGCGGGCGAGTTCACGCGTCAGGTGGCCACGGCGCACATCGTCGGGACGCTCGGGGAAACGGACCGTCGCCAGCATGCTGAAGGGCGCGGCGGCGAGGGTGTTGGGCGAGAAGATCATGACGAAGTTGATGGACAGCGTCTCCCATTTCACGGTGCGCAGGTTGGCCACCCGGGCGGTCACGTTGCGACCGAGGACGTTGACCATGACCTCGTCGCCGACGCCGATGCCGAGGCCACGGGCGAGGTCCACCTCGAAGGACACCAGCGGCGGACCGGAATAGCCGGTCGGCCACCATTCGCCTTCGACCACACGCGCGCCCTCCGGCACATCGTCGGAATAGGTGAGGCCACGGTCGCCATCGAGCACCCAGGCCGCTTCAGGCGCCGCCTTGATCTTGGACGCCGGGACGCCCTGGACCGAAACGAGGCGGCCGCGCAGCATCGGAGCCTCGCGCACTTCGGCGCCGGGCTCCACTTTCAATACCGCCTGGCGGAACTCGTCGATGCGGTCGCGCTCGATGTCGAGGAAGAAATAGCTCGGGGCCTCATCGGGCAGGGTGGTCTCCAACTCGGCGACCAGTGAGCGATCGACCAGCGATACGGTGACCAGGAGTGATAGGCCGAGCCCCAGCGAAAGGATCACGGAGCGGGCCAGCGAACCGGGGCCGGCGAGATGGGCGAGCGCAAGGCGCAGCTCGGGCCGGCGGGGGCGCGGCAGGCGCGGGGCGATCCGGTCGAGACCGAAGGCGAGCGCGTGGAACAGAAGGAACAGCCCGGAAAGACCGGCCATGAAGAACAACGCGATTCGGATGTCCTCGGCCGTCACGACCGCAAAGGCGGCGAGCAGGGCGGTCGCTGCGATGCTCGCGATCACGTAGCGAAGGCGCGGACGCCACGGTCCAGGATCGATCCCGTCACGAAACAGCACGACGGGCGAGGCTTCCTCGGCGCGCCCGAGCGGCCAGAGCACGAACACCAGGGCGACGAGGAGGCCATAGCCGGCGGCCAGGAGGCCGGTGAGCGGGTCGAAGGTGAGCGCGATGCCGATCGGCAGGCGTGATTCCAGCAGCAGCGCGAGAGCGAAGAGGAGCGCATAGCCGGCGACGAGGCCGATGGCGATGCCGGCGGCGGTGATCGCCATGATCTCGATGAGATAGATGCGAAAGACATCGCCGCTGGTGGCACCGAGCGATTTGAAGGTGGCGATGACACGGCGCTTGCGGTCGAGATAGGCGGCGACCGAATTGGCGACGCCGACACCGCCGACCAGCATGGAGGTGAGGCCGACCAGGGTCAGGAACTGGGCCAACCGGGAGGCGGCGCGCTCGAGGCTCGGCTCGGGATTGCGGCGATTGCGGACCTCGAATCCGTTCGCCTCGAAGCGCTCCAACAGGGCGCTCAGCCGCTCGCCTGCTGGCCCCGCCTCCGGCCACTCGCCGGCCCCTGGGAACGCCACGCGGTAACGCCAGCGCAGGAGGCCGCCCGGCTTGACGAGGCCGGCGGCGCGCAAGGTTTCGATGTCGAGGATGACGCGGGGGCCGAACGCGGCCCGACCCGACAATTTGTCCGGCTCGTCCACGATGGTGGCCCGGATGGTCAGGAGGCGATCGCCGAGCCGGATGCGGTCACCGACCGCGACGCCGAGGCGCGAGAGCAGCTCTGGCGCAACGACCACGGAATCGGCACCGATGCCGGTTCCGGGCGCGAGCTTGCCATCCGAGAGCACGAGGTCACCGACCAGCGGATAGGCTCGGTCGATGGCCTTGACCTCGACCAATGCGCTGGCCGGATCGCCGACGCCCATCGGCGCGGCGGACGTGGGCGAACCCACGGCGGGGTCGGCTGCCCCCGGCCCGCCCGCGACGGCCCGCGCCATGGCCCGCATGGATACGACGCTCGCGACGGTGCCCAGTTCTTCGAGCTCGACCCGTTCGGCACCCGAGGCGCCCTCGTGGATGCGCGACAGTTCGAGGTCGCCGCCGAGCAGGGCGCGCCCCTGGCGCGACAGGCCGTTCTCGATGGCGTCGTTGAGGGCGCCGACCGCCGTAATGGCCGCGACGCCGAGCGCGATGCAGAGGAGAAAGACGGCAAAGCCGCGCTTCTGGCCACGCAGATCGCGGATTGCGATGCCGGCAAGGCGCTGAATGCGCGAACCGGAGCGCTCGCCCGCCGCCGCTGTTCCGGCAAAGGTGTCGATACTCATCGCACCAGCTCCTCGCGCCGACGGTCGGCGACGATGCGTCCGTCGCCCATCTCCAGCACGCGCGGGCAGCGGGCCGCCAGATCGTGGTCGTGCGTCACCAGAACGAGGGTTGCACGGTGGCGATCCCGCAGCCGAAAGAGCAGTTCCACGATCGCTTCGCCGGTGGCGGCATCGAGGTTGCCGGTCGGCTCGTCGGCGAGCAGCAGCGCGGGTTCGA
This sequence comes from Hyphomicrobiales bacterium, assembly GCA_016125495.1. NCBI lineage: Bacteria > Pseudomonadati > Pseudomonadota > Alphaproteobacteria > Hyphomicrobiales > Hyphomicrobiales bacterium. The sequence goes on from WGLQ01000011.1 coordinate 118,107, forward strand.
CGACCAGCGCGCGGGCGAGGGCGACGCGTTGCTGTTCGCCGCCCGAGAGCTGGGCCGGAAAGTGACCGATTCGATGGGACAGTCCGACCTCGGCCAGCGCGCTTTCGGCCCGCTCGATCGCCCGCTCCGCGCCGGCGAATTCTAACGGCAATGCAACGTTCTCGAGCGCGGTCATCGAGGGGACGAGATGGAACGACTGGAAGACCACGCCGATGCGCCGGCCCCGCAAGCGCGCCCGTGCATCCTCGTCGAGACCGGCGAGGTCGTGGCCGTCGACCGCGATGCGCCCGGAACTCGCCCGCTCGAGGCCAGCCATCAGCATGAGCAGCGAAGTCTTGCCCGAGCCGCTGGGCCCGACCACACCCACCGCTTCGCCCCCGGTGACCTCGAGGTCGATGCCGCGAAGGATCTCGACCGGGCCGGCCTTGCTGGAGAGGGTGAGGCGAACGCCGTCGAGAGCGATCATGGCGGTTGGCGAAGTCATGGCGCCTCCTGTTGTTCACCGGTGGCCGCAAGGGCCGCATCGGTGGGCGTGCCTTGCATTGGTGAAGCGGCACGCTAACTGGTTGGGTACGTTTTCGCTGGAACTCGGACCAGGAGATGACCAGACCATGCAAAACGAGCGCGCCGGACCGGGCCCCTTTGGGGTCGAAACGGGGGACGGCACGATGATCCGTCGAATCGGAAGATGGTCCCGCGGTGCGACCGGCGCAACTCGCGCGGCCGTTTCGTCGGCACGGCGAAAGCGTGCGGGGCTCGCAGCGCTGCTGGCGCTCGCCATGCTGCTGGTCACCATGGCAGGATCGAGCCACGGCGGCACGGAAACGGAGCGGGTCGTGCGGATCATTGCCCTCGGTGACAGTCTGACGGCCGGCTATCTGCTCGGACCGGACGAGAGCTTTCCAGCCGAACTCGAGCGGCGGCTCGCCGCCGAGGGGCACGCAGTCAGGATCGTCAACGCCGGCGTCTCGGGCGACACGGCCGGGGCGGGCCTGCAGCGCTTCGAGTGGGCGGTGCCGGACGACGCGGACGCGCTCATCGTCGAACTTGGAGCCAACGACGCGCTGCGCGGCCTGCCGGTCGCCCAGACGCGGCGTGATCTCTCCCGCATCCTCGAGAAAGCCGCCGAAAGGGGCCTGCCGGTGCTGCTTGCGGGCATGGAGGCACCGGCTGGGCTCGGCGAGGAATATGCCAACGAATTCAGATCTATGTACCCCGATCTCGCGACGCGGTTCGGCACGCTCCTCTATCCCTTCTTCCTCGAGGCGGTGGCGCTGGACCGCTCGCTCAATCTCGACGACGGCATCCATCCGAACGCCGAGGGCATCCGGCGCATCGTGACGGACATTCTGCCGGTGGTGAAAGAGCTGATCGAACTGGCGCGCCGGCAGGACGAGGCGCAATGATCCGGCTGTTCACCGCGATCCAGATCCCCGAGAGCGAGCAGGATCGGCTCGCCGCGCTCGAGGTGCCGATGCCCGGTGCGCGCTGGATCGCAATGGACGACATGCATTTGACGCTGCGCTTCGTCGGCGACGTCGAGGAACCGGTCGCCGAGGCGTTCGTCGACGAACTGGCGGCCATTCGCTTGGCGCCCTTCACGCTGTCGCTGGATGGGATCGGAGCGTTCGGCGGCGATAAGCCGCGCAGTCTGCATGCGACGGTCGCACCCTCTACGGCTCTCGTTCGCTTGCAAGCAAAGCACGAGCAGGCGGCGCGCGCCGCGGAGTGCCCGCCAGAGACGAGGCGCTTCACACCGCACGTCACAATCGCACGCCTCGGCGGCACCCGGGCGGACGACGTCGCACGGTTCCTGGGGCGCTGCGGCGCGGCGCGGGGCGCGCCCTTCGAAGTCGATTCGTTCGTCCTGATGTCGTCGCGCCCTGGCAGGGGGGGCGGTCCCTACATCGTCGAGGCCAAATTCCCGCTCACGGTCGATCCACTCGAGCCCGAAGCGGCGTAGGCTGGGCGAACGAGATATGCGAGCGCAGTTGGTCGCGGCGGCGACCGCATTCGGGAGGACGGAATGGCAAAGCGGCTGAGCGAGGCTGATCGATCCGCAATCGCCAACGAGCTCGGCGAATGGCGGGCGGTCGAAGGGCGGGACGCCATCCGGCGGTCCTTCAAGTTCGCCAGCTTCAACGCGGCTTTCGGCTGGATGACGCGCATGGCGCTGGTGGCCGAAAAGCTCGACCACCATCCCGAATGGAGCAACGTCTACAATACGGTCGACGTGACGCTGACGACGCACAGTGCGGGTGGGCTGACCGAACTCGACGTCCGCCTCGCCAAAGCGATGGACAAGGCGGCCGCCGAGATGGGGGCGCGCAAGGACGGGCCCACGACGAAGTGAGCGGTCAGACCGCGACGCCCGAGCCCACCGGACAGGCGACGCCCGTGCCGCCGAGGCCGCAGTAGCCGCCGGGGTTCTTGGCGAGATACTGCTGGTGATACTCCTCGGCGTGGTAGAACGCATCGAAGGCCTTGATCTCGGTCTGAATCTCACCGAGCCCGGCGGCCGTCAGCGCCGCCTGGTATGCCGCCCGCGACTGCTCGGCGGCGATGCGCTGGCGTTCGCTCGTCCAATAGATGCCGGTGCGATACTGGGTGCCGATGTCGTTGCCCTGGCGCATGTACTGGGTCGGATCATGGCTCTCCCAGAAGGTCTTCAAGACCTTTTCGATGGGCAGGCGCGCTGGATCGAAGACCACGCGAACGACCTCGTTGTGACCGGTGCGCCCGGAGCACACCTCCTCGTACGTCGCGTTGGCGGTGTAGCCGGCCGCATATCCGACCGACGTGACGAAGACGCCCTCGAGCGTCCAGAACTTGCGCTCCGCGCCCCAGAAGCAGCCGAGGCCCAGATAGATCTCTTCGGTGCCTTGCGGAAACGGGCCGGCGAGCGGGGTGCCGAGCACGAAATGCCGCGCCGCCGTCGGGATCGGCGAGGGTCGGCCCGGAAGGGCGGCCTCCGGCGTCGGCAGCTCGAGCGATTTGCGGGCAAAGAACATGTCGGCCTCCTTCGGCACGGGGCTGGTTGCAGGCGAGCGGGCAGGCGAGCGGATGGGCCCTGCGACGGGCCGACGACGTCCGCGACACCCTGAAACGCCGGTTGCCACGCGACGGATTGGGTCACCGTCGCAACTGCGCTATATTCGTACGATCACGATCCTATGCCAGACGGCAATCGCGGCATCACGGGAATTTGGCTGCGAGCGGCGGGGCGAGAGCGCATGCCAGCCGCGGCCGACCGGGACCGCGGAACCGGCCAAGAGCGCCGGTGTTCGTATCTTTGGAGAGTTCGATGGCAGAATCGACGGCTGCGGAAAAGCGCATCTACGAGGCGAGCGACGGGCACAAGACCGTGCTGGCGCTGGCCTTCCTGGTCCTGTTGCCGTTCATGGTCTCGATGCCGATCCTGTTCCTGAAGCGCAGCTTCCACGGACTTTGGACGGACGCGCTTTCGGCAGCCGTATTCGGCCTGCTGTTCACCGCCTGGATGATTTTCCTCTTCATCGAGGTGATGACCGCCATGCGCACGCGCATCGCCTTCGGCGAGAACACGCTCAACCTGCGTATCCCGAACTGGCGCGGACCGAACCCGGGCGTCAAATTCGTCAAACGCCGGGTGCCCTACGAAGAGATCGTCGGGGTCGAAACGCGCAGCGAGATCTACAAATCCGCCCAGCTCCCGGTGCTGACGCGCGCGACCTCCATCCTTCTCAAGGACGGCGAGCGGATCGTGCTCGGTTACCAGAACGAGCACGAGGAGGATCCCGACATCGATTTCGAGCGCATCGCGCGCCAGATCGCCAAGCGGGTCGGGGTCGATGTGCGAGACCGGGGCTGCATCACGGCCGGCTCGCAGATCGCCACCTTCGCGTCCGGCAGCGGCCCGGACTGGGAGCGCGAACCGCTTTCCGAGAGTGCCTACAAGAGGCTGCGCAGCCGCAACCGATGGGCCATGGTGGCGCTGATCACCGCGATCGTCGTGATGTTCGGGGTCGGCTTCGTCTACGATCTCCTGCGCGCCGGCATTCTGGCGAACATCTGAGCCTGCGCCGCGCCTGCCGGGAGCGGCAGGGGCGGTGTTCGCCGATCGCGCCCATTCGATCAGTTCGCGAAGATGTCGACGCGGCGGCGGCGGCGGCCCTGCCAGTAGACGATGACACCAAGGACGGCGAACACCAGCCAGGCCGAGCGGGCGAGTGCAAAGGCAATGACGCTCGACCAGACGAAGTCGGGCGCCACGGACAACAATGCCTCCCGGGTCCCCTTGAGTGAACCTGGCGAAAGCATGCGCCACAGATCGCCGAGCGAGGTCGAAACGAACGATCCACCGGCCCCGAGGGTCAACGTGGCGTCGTAAACAAGCACCACAGCTGCGGCGAGCAGCAGCCACATTCCGAGAATTCGCAATAACAGCATTCAGCCGCCTCCGCCGGACACCTTGCATCCGTGAGAAAGAATCTCTTCGGTGACTATAGCAATGGTCGCGGGCCGTGTTAACGATTTCGCTGCGCGGCGGCCAGTGGCTCGCTTGGGGACGATCGCCATGGGCATGTCACGTGAGGGCGGATGGGCTCACCGATCGGCTTGCCACGGACGAAGCGTCGACTATAGTCGCGCGGCTTCGGGCCGGTGTGAGCGATCCCACCGGTCACGAGCCAAGGGACGACGACCGGTCGCGGGTGCCATGCCGTGGGACCGGTCGGCCAAGGGCGAGCCGAAGGCGGCGACGTCCGCAACGGTCGGAGAGGTGGCCGAGTGGTTTAAGGCGCACGCCTGGAACGCGTGTATACGGGAAACCGTATCGAGGGTTCGAATCCCTCTCTCTCCGCCATTATCCTGTAGCGAACCCGAGATGAGGCTCCCGTTGAGGGCCTTTTTCTTTTTGTTTCAAAGGCGTTTAGCCGAGGCATCCGAACCTTGGAGACTGGCGCCGGGTTCAATTTCCGTCTCTGAACGGCCCTCCGTCTCTAACCGACCGAACCTCATGCCGAGCGGTTCGGCTTCGTGAAAGTCTACGTTTTCAGGTAGTTCCGCCCATCGCACCAGGGCATTTTCTGCGG